>JAKOEO010000005.1:0-38111 GCA_022321325.1 Candidatus Magnetominusculus sp. LBB02
ATTCTATGCGGGTCTTCGAAGATTTATTTGCCTATGACTGTCGAAGTTAAGTGTGAGGGGCGACATATAAGGGGGACGACACCCCGACGTTTTCAGGGTTTCAATCCACGCCCCTGTGTGAGGGGCGACGCAGTACCCTGTCGCCCACCTGTAAATTCTCTTTCGTTTCAATCCACGCCCCTGTGTGAGGGGCGACCCGGCAAAGAAGATCAGGCGTGTTATCATTGATGTTTCAATCCACGCCCCTGTGTGAGGGGCGACTTCTTCTAGTGGTCTTGTTGATAAATATATTGTAGTTTCAATCCACGCCCCTGTGTGAGGGGCGACTTCGAAATAGATTAATACCATCTGTTCGTAAATAGTTTCAATCCACGCCCCTGTGTGAGGGGCGACAGACAGGCGTATAAACGATGAAGAAGGACGAGGACGTTTCAATCCACGCCCCTGTGTGAGGGGCGACGGCTAAAAATCACATCAAAACCAAAGCAATGGGTTTCAATCCACGCCCCTGTGTGAGGGGCGACAAAAGGCGGGATTTTTGTTACTTTAATGTCATTATGTTTCAATCCACGCCCCTGTGTGAGGGGCGACATACAATAATCATACGGTGAGATGATTGTACCACTAGTTTCAATCCACGCCCCTGTGTGAGGGGCGACTACGTGAGGCGTGGATGGCGAACAGGGCGCATATCGTTTCAATCCACGCCCCTGTGTGAGGGGCGACCGACAGGGATTATCTATGTCATCCAGGATAAGGGTTTCAATCCACGCCCCTGTGTGAGGGGCGACAGGCCAGCTCTGGGTGGAATATTCATACACAGAGGTTTCAATCCACGCCCCTGTGTGAGGGGCGACCCAGTCGGAATTGGCTAAGAGACTTGATATGTCGTTTCAATCCACGCCCCTGTGTGAGGGGCGACTACGCATTAAATAAATCCGTCACGAATTACAAGCAGTTTCAATCCACGCCCCTGTGTGAGGGGCGACCATCCTCCTTACAAGGCAAAGGCATCAGACTTGAGTTTCAATCCACGCCCCTGTGTGAGGGGCGACTTCAAAAGACAAATGAACTCAATAAGCTGCTTACGTTTCAATCCACGCCCCTGTGTGAGGGGCGACGTGATAGAGGTGTTTATGTGTGATTTGATTAGTGTTTCAATCCACGCCCCTGTGTGAGGGGCGACTGAGACCAACGAACGGCTGAAGCAGGATTTTCCTGTTTCAATCCACGCCCCTGTGTGAGGGGCGACCCATCCCGATGTTTTGATACATCACGCTGATTTGCGTTTCAATCCACGCCCCTGTGTGAGGGGCGACTGATTTTCCTTGCCAGACTCGGTTGGTTGTGGTGTTTCAATCCACGCCCCTGTGTGAGGGGCGACTAGTGCCTTAAAAAATAATACGGGTAGTGATTAAGTTTCAATCCACGCCCCTGTGTGAGGGGCGACGCCTAACAAACGGCAAGGTACCGGCGGCGGTACTGTTTCAATCCACGCCCCTGTGTGAGGGGCGACTCCAACCATTGTCGGTCATGGCAATTGAAAAACGAGTTTCAATCCACGCCCCTGTGTGAGGGGCGACATGCCAAAAACCATCGCTGGATTTAACATATTAAAGTTTCAATCCACGCCCCTGTGTGAGGGGCGACAACAGCATTATACCCAACGGCATAATACTTTAAAGTTTCAATCCACGCCCCTGTGTGAGGGGCGACGTCAAAATAGATCGTTATTGGCTGTAGGTATTTTGTTTCAATCCACGCCCCTGTGTGAGGGGCGACTATGTAGAGAGATGTCTTCTATGTAATAAAGAGCATCGTTTCAATCCACGCCCCTGTGTGAGGGGCGACGACTGTAGGTTGAGAAGTTCGAGTTGCTTTTTCTGTTTCAATCCACGCCCCTGTGTGAGGGGCGACTTTGCTCCTGTTGCTGTGATTTAAGCCGCGCTAGTTTCAATCCACGCCCCTGTGTGAGGGGCGACTTAGCCTTGACATATAGTCTTATCTGATAACGGGTTTCAATCCACGCCCCTGTGTGAGGGGCGACTATATGTTGGTAACGCCTATGGCAGTAGTATCGGTTTCAATCCACGCCCCTGTGTGAGGGGCGACCCGTTCCTTCCACCCGTAACGCTTTATCCAATCGTGTTTCAATCCACGCCCCTGTGTGAGGGGCGACACCATTAAAGCATCCTCTAAAGCATCCCCATCATGTTTCAATCCACGCCCCTGTGTGAGGGGCGACGCGAATGTTTTCAATTGTGACATATCTGAATTTAGTTTCAATCCACGCCCCTGTGTGAGGGGCGACCGAGCCGACATACATAGCTCCAGCCATTGTAAAGGTTTCAATCCACGCCCCTGTGTGAGGGGCGACACCGAGAGGGGTGGTATGACCCCATTCATGGAGAGTTTCAATCCACGCCCCTGTGTGAGGGGCGACAACGGGTTACAATTATTGACACATATACAACCCTGTTTCAATCCACGCCCCTGTGTGAGGGGCGACGAAGGGAACGCCGGTCTTTGTTTCAGGAAAATTGTTTCAATCCACGCCCCTGTGTGAGGGGCGACTTATAGCGTCGTTTTCTATTTCGGTCAATAGTGCGTTTCAATCCACGCCCCTGTGTGAGGGGCGACGTTAAAGTTTTCATATTCAACTTCCGGTGCTGGTGTTTCAATCCACGCCCCTGTGTGAGGGGCGACGAAAATGGCTATTACAACCCCACCATTTACCCTGTTTCAATCCACGCCCCTGTGTGAGGGGCGACCAGAGTCAACGATTAAGGCCGGCGGTTATCTTGTAGTTTCAATCCACGCCCCTGTGTGAGGGGCGACAGGACGACTCGAAATGAGTGATAAACAGATAGTTGTTTCAATCCACGCCCCTGTGTGAGGGGCGACCGTGGGGCCGTCCGCCATAGTGCCACTTGAGTAAGTTTCAATCCACGCCCCTGTGTGAGGGGCGACAACCAACAGGCTGTATTAGCCTGACTTCTTCCTCTGTTTCAATCCACGCCCCTGTGTGAGGGGCGACATTTTTGTAATTAATTATGTTACCTTATAACTAAGTTTCAATCCACGCCCCTGTGTGAGGGGCGACTGTTTTCTTCTTGCCCCGACTCACCATACCATCTAGTTTCAATCCACGCCCCTGTGTGAGGGGCGACGGATAGCCGATGATAGCCGCAGTCCTTACGGTCCCGGTTTCAATCCACGCCCCTGTGTGAGGGGCGACTTATATTTGGGCGTACCATCGTCGTATTTCACTGTTTCAATCCACGCCCCTGTGTGAGGGGCGACGCGCTGACCAGCTTATCGCACCATGCGGTAAACTGTTTCAATCCACGCCCCTGTGTGAGGGGCGACTCAACATCGTGCAGTACAAAGAGCGAAAGTATAAAGTTTCAATCCACGCCCCTGTGTGAGGGGCGACACGACTGGAGGACGGGTGGCGCCATTAATCATCAGTTTCAATCCACGCCCCTGTGTGAGGGGCGACTTCCAAAGATTCCAAAATTCCCTAAGATTAAAGTGTTTCAATCCACGCCCCTGTGTGAGGGGCGACTTGCATAGGCCGTCATCTCATTTGGCAGCGATTGTTTCAATCCACGCCCCTGTGTGAGGGGCGACCCGGTGGACGAGGCCTCGGCATTTCTCACGTATGTTTCAATCCACGCCCCTGTGTGAGGGGCGACCAACGTAGTAATCGTTGCTCTTAAACATAATGCTGTTTCAATCCACGCCCCTGTGTGAGGGGCGACAGTGCATTATCTGCCATTATTCAGCCCCCTTGATAACGTTTCAATCCACGCCCCTGTGTGAGGGGCGACGTAAATAATTCCGCGATAGCGTCGGGGCCGCAAATTGAGCGCGTTTCAATCCACGCCCCTGTGTGAGGGGCGACAAGAGCAGGAAATCAAAGACACACAGCTTGATAGTTTCAATCCACGCCCCTGTGTGAGGGGCGACTGAGCTTATTTTTGATATCCCGAAGCTCTGCCGTGTTTCAATCCACGCCCCTGTGTGAGGGGCGACACCCACAACAACATCCCTCACATCGTATGGGGAATGTTTCAATCCACGCCCCTGTGTGAGGGGCGACCAACTGTATCCCGATGTGCTCAAAGAAATCATAGTTTCAATCCACGCCCCTGTGTGAGGGGCGACTCAAAATAGATAGTTAATGGCTGTAGGTATTTTGTTTCAATCCACGCCCCTGTGTGAGGGGCGACCAACGACCAAATTCTATACCCTAACTCCAAAGGAGTTTCAATCCACGCCCCTGTGTGAGGGGCGACTCTGATGCGCTCGCGGTCTGCCGCGTCCTGAGGGTTTCAATCCACGCCCCTGTGTGAGGGGCGACCTGGCGCTCTGCTGCTATGTCGTTAACCCATCGAGTTTCAATCCACGCCCCTGTGTGAGGGGCGACTTTCATTCGCGTTTCCTAATCGTGTTATAATAAATGTTTCAATCCACGCCCCTGTGTGAGGGGCGACAAATAAAAAAGCGGTTTTTTGCGCCCCTCGGAAGTTTCAATCCACGCCCCTGTGTGAGGGGCGACTTCGAACATGGCGAAAAAAACCTTCACCATGTTTGTTTCAATCCACGCCCCTGTGTGAGGGGCGACTAATATGGCTTCATACGATTTCTCATCGTCGGTTGTTTCAATCCACGCCCCTGTGTGAGGGGCGACTTAAAAAAAATCAGGAGTGTTACGGGGATACGTGTTTCAATCCACGCCCCTGTGTGAGGGGCGACGGTCGGCTTGTACGGTGTTGATTGATGAGGGGCTTCTGTGCATTTGCCGCCGACGTGGCTTTTTTATGTAATCAATTCCATAGTTGTCAAAGAGCATTAGTCATAACTCATTGTTATTAAATATAATATCATTCGCGCGAACCCCCCTGTGTAATCATGCCCGCTTAGGGTTCGCATCTTCAAAATATCAGCGGCCCTTCCTGGTCATACGCACCCTTTGCCCCTATGTGCTCTATCCGGCGCTTCCAATTCGACCCCAAAAAATAAAACCGCAGACTGTCAAACTCCTCATCTATCTCCTCTATCAGCCTCCGCCGCAGGTGCGTCCACTGCCCCGGGTCCACTATACACTCAAACACCGAGTACTGCACCCTTTGCCCAAAATCCTGACACGCCCTCGCTACCCTTCTCAGTCTCCTCTTCCCATCCCCTTCCACAGACACATCATAACTTATCAATACCAACATTTTCCACTTTCACCTATTTCCGTTTCAATCCACGCATCTGCCGCAGGGGCGGCCTACTTCCAAATAAACGGCGGGTAGCCGTCCAAATCCCCGCGTATATACCGAGCCATTAACATTGCCTGTATATGAAATAACAATCCCACAGGCGCCTTTTCATTTAAAAACGGGTGCGTCAACTCCTCCTGCTTCCTCTTTTGATACGCAATCAGGACAGTTTTTCTCGTATCGTCATCCATCAAAACCCCGCCCGCCTCCTGCCTCTTAAACCCCGACGCCCGTACCTGCCCCAGATTTATCAGACTCACCGCAAGCCTGTCAGCAAGATATGCCCTGAACTCCTCAAGTATATCCAGCGCCAGCCCCGGACGCCCCGGCCTGTCTCGATGTATGTACCCCACAGCAGGGTCAAGCCCCACCGCCTCACACGCCGACCGTATATCGTGCAACACCATCGTATATAAAAACGACAGCAGACAGTTGACATTGTCCATCGGCGGACGACGGCTCCTCTGCCTGAAATAAAACGCATCCTTCTGCGAAATAATCAGATTGTCAAAGACGCCGAAATAGTTGTGCGCCGCGTCTCCTTCAACCCCCATCAGCTCACTTAGTGAATCCACACGCTGTAACCTGCCGATTGATATACCTAAGCCGTCGGCCACATTTGACATCTCGCCGCCGCATGTCTCTGGATGGTCTCTAATCATGCGCCTGAGCACAGTGCGGCAGTTGGAGATTTTGGCTGTCAGCACCGCCCGTGCGATTTTTAATGTCTCATCACGGTCATCGGCGCGGCGATACTGCTCCCTTCTCAATAACACATTGCCTGATACAGGGCCTTGCACCTTAGCAAGAAATCGCCCGTACTCAGTCATAAAACTTATTGCCACGCCTCGCTCGGCGCAAAACCCCATCAGGGCGGGGCTGGCCATCACCTGCCCGAAGCACACGATGCTGTTCAGATTATGCACCGGAATTTTCTTCTTCGTCTCGTCGCCAATTTTGACCGCAACGGTCTCGCCCTCCTTTGTGATATAGGCGCCTTGCGTGGCAATGTATAGGGTGTTTAGCAGACGCTTCACGGCTCAACCGCCTCATCGGTACCTACTATTGCCGCTTCCATGTATCTTGCTACAGAACGGCCCTTTCTCATCATCTCTGGCATACATATTTCGATGAGCGAGCAGTTTTTGCATTTAGGGCCGAACTCTGGCGGCGGAGTGGTCCCTGACCCTATCAACCGATGCAGGCGCAGCGAGGTCTCTATGGTAAGGTCTCGAAGTGAATCGTCAAAGGTGACATTGAGGCGTCTTCGCGGTTTGCCGTAGAACATTGCGCCGTGTTCGATTGTAACGCCAAGCATCTCCTCAAGACACAATGCCTGAGCGCAGAGTTGAACGATGTCGTAATTGCCTTTTTTTGGAGCGCCGCGTTTATATTCGACGGGAAATGGCTGCCATCTAACGCCTTTAGCGGCAGAGCTGCCGCCAATTCTGTGGAATTCAACGACATCGGCCTTACCGGAAAGGCCAAGAGTAAGCGACCGAAGGGCAACGCCGGTAGAGATTTTAACATCGCCACGGCTTTCAGACTTACCACTGTCAACATGTTCGTGCAAAATCCGCCCCTCGGCAGTGAAGAGATTCTCATCCCACACCTGCTCAATATGAATCAATGCGCACCGCCTTTCACAGTATAGCAAGTGGCTCAACGCTGACAGCGGTAATAGGTCGTCTTCTGTGTACAATTATATTTCCTCTAATAAATCAAGCCTTCTTCATTTGCATAAACAAGGTGTAAAACCCCCTTCATATATCCAAGACAATCAGGATCGTAAGTCCACCCTGTCCATTTATAGAGTTCGTCATATCCTCTGATATTCTCAAGGGACAGCGCATTTACCTTTTGTAACCAGATTTGAACGCTGTTCCTTAGTAAATCTATAGTAGAGACTTTTTCGTGATTTTCTAATGCGTCAACAATTGAATTGTCAATCACAACAAGACGAGTATCTGCGTTAATAACCCTGTACAATTTAGATACTTCCGGGAAATCGCCTCTGTGTTCACTTTTTTTGATCTCCTCAGCATCTTTTTTGTAATTGCTCATTATCTCTCTTCTCATAGCGTCAGTTACAGCATCAGTTGCAGACATTTTTTGAATCAATTGTTCTTTAAACAGGTCATTGAGTACGGCCCGACTGGTGTCAAACACTGGATGCCTGTTTAGTAAAGGATCATTAACACGGAAATCCCATACTTCACCAATCACATCATTGTGTTCTCTATTTATCCTGCCGCCGATTTGGATCAAACTTGCAGTTGTGCAACTTTCACGTAACGCCGTGGCAAAAGAGAAATCCATACCTGCTTCAATACAACTTGTAGCAACAAGCGTCCAATTGGTATCTGTATTTCTCGTTTTAAGTTTTTGAATAACCTTATTAACGATGCGTTCCCTATCGATAGGGGTTAATGCCGTTGATAAATGTAATACTTCATGATTTTCCTTTATCATTTTATCTGCAATCACAGCGGCAGACTGAACTGTATTCATTACTACAAGTCGTGGGCCGCGTTTAGATAGAATGAAGTCTATCAGACCTCTGCGGTCAAAAGCATGTTCATATGTCTGATAGGATATTCTGAGGAATTCATTTTCTGCTGCCTGCTGACGTAAATCAGCTGGAAGCAGATCAGGTATTGACTCTATTGGAGAGACAAATTTTTCCATTGTCCAGAATCTCGGCAGCGAACCTGATGCCAAAACAAAATGACATCCCCATTTTGTTAATCCCCTAAGCCAAACCCATGTTTGAGGCCATAAAAAAGACGGAATGGCCGCGTGTGCCTCATCAATGAATACGGCAGAGCCAGGAAGCTCGTGCAATTTTCTAAGCTTTACAGGCATATTACTTCCAAGTGTTTCAAAAAACTGCACGGCGGTTGTAACAATTATTGGGGCCTTCCAAAGCGTTGACATCTGGCGTAACTCTATACTCTCGAAATCTGCTTGATGATGGTGTTCCGCGACAACCTCATTAGGATTTTCGCCGTCCAGTACAAGGGCTTTTCTATATATCTCTACTGATTGTTTGATGATATTCGTATATGGCAGCACCACTATAATGTGGCGCAATTTCTTTGCTATCGCAACTTGAAGCAAGTGAGCCATAACCGATGTTGTCTTACCAGTGCCAACGGGACTATCGCAAGCCATAATTGGCACATCTGTGGCTGCCGCCCTGCATGAGTTGTAGATTTCCTGTCGTTGTAAATTGCGCTGCGAATGCGGATCCTGATTGAATTTGGCTTCAACATACTTATCAAGAGCCATAAGTCTTTCTTCCCAGCGAAATTCCTTATAGTCAATACTTGCTTCATCGCCAGTATGCGTGGCAGCATCACCATAATCTCCATCCACCAAACATGAAAGACCTAAACGATAAGTCAGTCCATTCCATTTGATGTTATCGAGTGCTTGTTCAATATCAACAGAACCCAAAACACGTTCATGTACTGTTTTATAATAGTTAAGAAGCTCATCAGTCCGTTGAAGTATTTCAGGGTCGCGGCAAAATGGAGCGCTCTTAGTATTTTCCTTCCCTAATGAACATAAGCCTATGTGATGGCCATATGCCAGAATTGCCGCATGAAGGTGGTTTCGTTGTTTCAAATGGGCAACTCCAGCATCCACATGGTTTATCGGCAGCTTCTTTTTTGAGGAGCTTCGCAAAACTTTCTGATTCTTTTCGTCTAACTTCCCCAAGTCGTGAAATAACGCAGCCGCAGAGACTATATCAACAAATGCTTGACTGCCGTCTTTAAAATATTTAGCAGCCTCTGCGGCATTTCTTCTTGCCCTATCTGAAACATTCCCGACATGCTCAGCGTATGTTTGTGCCGGAATATCGTTTCGTGCGCTTCGAGCCAGTGGCTCCATCAGTATATATCCATTAAATCTGAAAGGGGTTCGACCTTTTCTTTCAAATTGTCAGGCAAGGTAATAGGCACGTCATATTCGTCCCATGACTTAGACGGCTTATCAGGGTCAAATTCCTTCTTTTTCTTTGGTGTTAAGGCATCTATCAGCATGAAATCAGGACAAGAACCAAGCTGTGATTTATGCTCAATATACCAAGCATGGCGAATAGCGACAAAAGATCTAACGTATGAGGCAGTGTGAGAATAGGCATATGGTATTACCTTTTTCAGAAGTTCTATGTCGGTATTTGTGCAACCAGTAGCCTTTGCAGCTGTCGGATTGACAAAAAAGGGCATACAGTAAACACCGTGGGAAACAATACGATAACTTAAAGGCGCCATCCCTCTGTCTTTACCCTCCTGCACCCCTGACTTGTTTGTAGTGGTCATTCGCTCTATCTCAACAGGAGCAACAGAAATTCCAAGGCCAAACTGCACAATGCCAGTTCTTATAGATGTGGATGAGCCTTCCTCTAAAAAAGTGTTTCCAAAAACCCTGCCATCCCAATACTTCTCCTTAAATTTGTCATTCTTCATTTCATCTTCTACATTTTTGCGGATTCTTCCACGGCTTTCAAGTATGACATAACCATCTTCTTTCAGATTTGGAGTGAACTGTTTTGAGGCTTCCTGCCAGACAGGACCTTCTTTGTTTTCAATCAAATCACGTATCTTCCGTTTGAATGAAACCGGCGAGATTTCACCTCTGTCATCATAACGCTGACGCGGGTCACTCTCTCGATCTGGATCACCATTGGGGTTTGAACTTCGCACCTCGATAATTAAGAGACCTGTTGCTTTGTTCATTACGTCATTCCCTACGTCTGACTTATTCATACTTTTACCTCCATATTGTGATATTTATTCCTCTGTATTCCTTGAACGGGCAAGATACCCCAAAAGCATCTTAGCCTTGTCTGTATCCGTTGTTTGCCGTGGTAAAGCAACATCGGCTAAATCATTGCAAACCTTTCCAATCTGCCCCAATATCCATTTGACTAATTTATATTCCTCACCTTGTACTTTGTTAGCCCATGCCTGATAGACCAATAGACGGCTCCAAAGCCTTGCAAGGGCACGTTCGGGATTTTCCACTGCTGATGGCATTAAAGCGTTGCCTATTAGCTGAGGTGGAATATCATTCTTTCGCACCCACTTGCAATATTGCATGTGCAGATCATCACTCAGGGAAAGCAATCTGCCCACGTTAAAAACTGCATCTTTCATATACACCTCCTTTTTATGTCCAAGTTTATATAACAGTATAGAAAAGAGTGTTACTGTCTTTAGTGTTGTTTTTTTATTTTCAGGAGGAATTTGATTCCATTTTTTGGAATCATCAGAATGGATAGCCCCGCCTATTCCTAACAATAGCGGTAATAGCCGATTAACTGCAAGTGATAGCAGTCTTTTTGCCGACTGTTCAGCCTCTCTATTTTCGCCAAGAAAAATATCATAAACATCGCGCAAATTAATCCCGCTCACTTTAGATTTTTCAGTGCCATTTCTTATCCACTTATAGTGAAAACACCTCATAACATCAGATGGCGAAGGACAATCAGTGGTTTTACTATGATTCACCTTATCTTTTTTCTTCGGCAAGGGGATACTGATGGAAGGATGGTTTTTAGACGCATCCTTCCATTCTTTTACCCCAGCTTTTATATTGCTGACGCAGAAAGATGCGTTTAATTCAACCTGTTTACGTCCTGGATCTATTTGTTTAAGTACGAATATACGAACCAACGATTCATGTGTAATCCCTTCTTCTCCTTCAAGGGCAAGGCAAACTTTGCTGGTGACTTCTTCAAAGATACCCGCAGATGTTTCACTCTCATCGGCATCACTGAGAAGGTCAGCAAGATTTATCTCACATTTAGGTTTATCCTCAAGATAAACAATAAGCAGATCAGGTTTTGAACCCTTATTGCCTTGGACTGATTTCCAAGTCTTTCCCTTACGTTCTTTGTCAGTAATAAATTCAATCACGTTCATAAGTTTTGCTGACAAGTCTTTACCAACAGGGAATATACCCGACGCAATTTTTCTATATCTGTAGTGGCATGACGCTTCATCGTTCATGGAAAATAAATAAGTTTGACCAAGAATCGGCAGGCTTGGATTAGGAAACTTTTCCTTCTCAATTATTGTCATCTCGCCTGTCAACGAACATAGATCCTTATTTGTTGTATTATCATTCTTCTGCACAAGAAGTGTTTCGTTCAATATAGACTTCATAGCAGGGGAAGCTATCCTTGAGTCGAATCTGGAATAATCTGACAAATCAAGCAATAAAGCTATCTCGCCAGAAAATTTGTGCTCTTTTTTATCCCATTTTCCAAATAGTAAGTCACCCACTAGGTCAACCTGTTCAACTGTGCCGTTTAAAGAAGCGTCAATTGCAACTGAAGATAATTGCTTGAGAAAGGAATCTACATTTTCCTTGTAGACATGTAGCCTGTCTATTAATGTACATAGAGGCTTTAATTTATTATCATTACAGTCAACCAACTCATATAATTCAGATGGATAACCATAGATGCGATCCTCCAAATTCTTTCTTTCAGATTCATTATAAGATAGTTCTGATTGTTCGATAACTTCTTTCATTTTATTACACCGCTGTTTGACATCTTTATCTTCAAGCAGTTTGCGAATGTCTTCCGGTGAGATGTGCAGCTTCCAGATTGGTGACTTAAAATTGAATACCGGAAAGCTTTTCATGTTATCTGGAGCAATTTTCCATAATTCAACCATACGTTCTTTGCCGCAATATTCTATGGTTTCTAACTGACAATCCGAATTGATACCTACTATAAAGCCCTCCTTTCGTGCAGGTGTTTTTATCCATCTATGATTTTTTTGTACTACAATTCCACATCGCTTAAGAGAAAGATTTAGTGTCATAAGTTCATTCAGCATATTCTATCACCCCGCTTATAATTTTCACGTTTTGACGGTATTTAGGTTTGACTTGGCCGTCTGTCGGATTATCGAAGACAGTATGAAGCATTGACGGCAGAATAAGATTTATCGTTTGCTCTATACACGTACCTTCTCTAAATGGGCCTACATATGAGGGCACAAATTCACTCCAGCCCAAACAAGGTGTATAGTAGTATTGGCCTTTTACCAGTCTCCGCTTAAAAATTTCTTGCAGCGCATGCAGATGGTTAATCTTTTTTGGGGCATCACTGGCGGCTTTTACGACCCCATAGACCCGATAGCATACATCAACAAGTATGGTGGCAGGTATTTGATAAGAATTGCGCTCTCTTATCTGATCAGCTTTCCTTAACGGCCCGCCATAATTGGTAACATACTTACTAAATCTAACCGGCGCACATATTTCTACCTTTGTTGGGTGGATGTATGCGCTTTTTAAACGCGCGATTGCCTCAAACATCCCTTTAGCCGCTGAATAGGTAGGTGCCGGGTATGATACTTGAGCAGCCCCCGTGTCCGGCCTGGTAAACATCGCCGCCGGTCCTGCTATTTCAAAAGACACATCATAGAGTTTTTCCATTTTATCCCTCACTTTTGTGTTCATACTTTACACAATTACACATACTTAAATGCCCATATATAGCCGATATAATCCTATACCATGTTACCTTCGAGTAACATTCAGCATATCCCCCAAATAATCGTTCTATTACTATTACGACAATATCATACATATGCTATTATGAATATGTCAATAAGAATTACACTGGATGCGCTTACATGCAGTGGCTGCGTTTGAAGTATGTTCGTTTTGGATGGATTTGCCGCTGCGGCGGCTTATTTTGTGGTTCTTATTATGTCGTATATGGCGGCAAGTGCGGCCTCTGCTTTTTCTATCTCTTTTGTGCCGCCCTGGGCCATGTCCGGCCTTCCGCCGCCTCTGCCTCCGGCTAACTCTGCCGCTGCCTTTAAAATCTTGCCCGCGTGGTATTTATCTGTCAAGTCCTTCGTAACCATCGCTATAAATGACATCTGCCCGTCCAGCTCCGACGCCGCTATTACTATGCCCGTACCTATGCCGTCTTTCAATTTGTCTGCAAAATCCCTCAAATCCTTCTGATCTAACCCGTCCCTTCTTGAGACCAACACCTTTACCCCGTCTACTTCCTCTACAGATTCCATAAATGACGATATGTCCCGGCCCATGTTCTGCTGCTTCATAGACTGGAGTTCTTTCTCAACTTCTTTGAGTTTCTTTATAACCGCAGGGAGCTTCTCAAGCGGCGCCTCCGTCTTTAATAACTCTGCCACCGTTTTGAGTTCGCCTATCTTATTTCGCGTTAGCGCCAGGCTTGCCGTCCCGGTTATCGCCTCTATTCTCCTTACGCCTGAGGCTATGCTGCCCTCAGATAGTATCATAAACGGGCCTATTTGGCCGGTCGCCTGGCAGTGCGTCCCCCCGCAGAGTTCCTTGCTAAACCCCTCTACCTCTACCACGCGCACCTCTGCGCCATATTTTTCGTCAAACAGCGCCGTAGCCCCCGACTCTATCGCCTCATTTATATCCATTACGCGCGTCGTTACCGGCAGGTCTTCCATGATTTTAGCGTTTATCATGTCCTCAAGCCTCTGCCTCTCCTCCTCCGCAATAGGATAGAAGTGCGTGAAGTCAAAGCGCAGCCTCTCGGCTGAGACCAGCGAACCGGCCTGCTTTATATGGTCGCCCAGCAAACTCCTCAGCGCCGCGTGAAGCAGGTGCGTTGCCGTGTGGTTGCGTGCCGCAGCCGTCCTCAACCTCTTGTCAACCTTGCATGACACACGCTCAGACTTTTTCAGCGCGCCGCTTTTTACATGTACCTTGTGTATGATTAATTTATTTGGCGTTTTCTTCGTATCTCTGACTTCAACTACCGCCTTTGCGGTCTGGATAATCCCAAGATCTCCCGCCTGACCGCCTGACTCACCATAAAAGGGCGACTTATCGAGGATTATCTCGCCGTCCTCGCCCTTGTGCAATATGTCCACAGGCTCGCCGTCTTTAAGCAGCAGCATAGCTGTTGAGTCGGTCTCTAAGTAGTCATATCCAAGGAAATGCGTCTGCCCGCTTTCTCTTACCGTCTCATTATAGATTGCACCGGCAGCGCTTGCACCACCCGCTTGCTCCTCATTCCATGAGAGCTTTCCACGCGTCCTCTGCTTGTTCATCTCCTCGTCGAAGCCTTCCTCGTCAACCTTGAGGCCGTTTTCCTTAGCCGTCTCCATCGTTAAATCCATCGGAAAGCCATAGGTGTCATAAAGCCGAAATGCCTCGCCGCCCGATATAACGCCCTCTCCTGCGGCCTTCACACCGGCAATTATCTCATCCAGCTTTTCAGAACCCTGGTCAAGCGTCCTGAAAAACCTCTCCTCTTCAAATTTCAATATCTCCTCAGAGCGCTCCCTCTCTTTCGGCAGCTCTGGATAGATATCCCCGGCGGCCTCGATAACGGCGCGAATCAACTTATGCAGGAACGGCTTCCCTACGCCAAGTTTTCTGGCGTGCCTTGAGGCCCGGCGAATTATTCGCCTTGCCACATAGCCCCTTCCATCGTTTGACGGCATCAACCCCTCTGACAGTAAAAACGTTACCGCCCTGATATGGTCTGCTATCACCCTTATTGACACATCTTTATTTTTATCTTTTCCATAACTAACGTGCGCCTTTGAGGTGATGGCCTCTATAATTGGCGCAAATATGTCCGTATCGAAATTATTCAGTTTCTTTTGCAGGACACTTGTAATGCGCTCAAGCCCCATCCCTGTGTCTATGCTGGGCTTAGGAAGTGGATTAAGCGTGCCGTCTGCCGCCCTGTCATATTGCATAAAGACGAGATTCCACAGCTCCAGATACCTGTCGCAGTCACACCCTACCGCGCACTCAGGCCGCCCGCAGCCTACCGCCTCGCCCTGGTCTATGATTATCTCAGAACACGGGCCGCATGGGCCGGTATCGCCCATCTGCCAAAAATTGTCCTTCGCCCCAAGCCTTACTATCTTATCCGCCTTCAGCTCCGTATGCCCTGTCCAAAGCTTTATCGCCTCATCGTCGTCTTCATATACCGACACCCATAGTTTGTCCTTTGGCAGCTTATACCAGCCAGTCAGAAGTTCCCACGCAAACACTATGGCGTCCTTTTTAAAATAATCCCCAAACGAAAAGTTCCCCAGCATCTCAAAAAAAGTGTGATGGCGCGCTGTAAATCCTACGTTTTCTATGTCACTCTGCTTACCCCCGGCACGCATACACTTCTGGCACGATGTAGCACGGCTGTAGCCCGGCATATCAGTTCCTAAAAACGCGCCCTTAAACTGAACCATCCCCGCACTTGTAAACAGCAGCGACGGGTCGTTCTTAGGTATAAGTGAATAGCTCTTTACCGGCTCATGGCCGTGCTGCCTGAAATATTCTAAGAACCGCTCTCTTATCTCTTTTCCTTTCATCTGGCGTCAACCTTTTCCAATTCCACAGAATCTCCGCACATCCTTTCATATTCTCTCATAGCCTTATGGATTGTCTCATAGCCATAGCCCTTTCTCTGGAGCTGGCCGTAGAGACGGTTAATTTTAACCTTTAACGGCAGTTTTTTTAAATACCTTTCTTTCTTAGTGATAAGTATTTTTGCATTTTCCAACTGCTCATCAGGCGGCATTGCAATAGCGCTGATTATGCCATCAGAGATGCCGCGCCTTCTAAGGTAAAATCTACAGCCGCCTTCGCCAAGCAGCCTCACATCTTTGCAGTAGCGCAGGATGGCCTCAGCAGTCCTTTGGTCATTTATGAGGCCAACCGCCTTCAACTCCGCGACAGCCGTGTCAATCAGGTCAGGGTCGTAGCCCTTGTCTTTTAGCTTTGTCCTTAGTTCGCCTTCGGACCTGTCTCTTATGCCTAATAGTTTAAGCGCATAACTTTTGATATTAGGCGCAGATTTCACTCTTCCTCAGGGGTTGGAACAGCGATTGAAATATGCCCGTGTTCGCGTATTTTGGTCTCAATTTCAGCCATAACGGCCTCGTTTTCCAGAAGATATTTCTTGGCGTTATCTCTGCCCTGGCCAAGTTTTGTGCTGCCGAAACTGTACCATGTACCGGCGCGCTCAATTATCCCCTTGTCCGCTCCGATGTCAACCAGCTCTCCGGCCTTCGATATGCCCTCGTTATAGTATATGTCAAACTCGGCCTGCCTAAATGGCGGGGCAACCTTGTTTTTCTGTATTTTCACCCTTACGCGCCCGCCCAGTACCTCCTGATTTACCTTCAGGCTGTCTATCTTTCTTATGTCGAGGCGCATGGATGAGTAAAACTTGAGCGCGTTGCCGCCGGTAGTGGTCTCCGGGCTTCCATACATGACGCCTATCTTGTGGCGTATCTGATTTATGAAAATCACTGCGGTGTTGCTCCTCGATATGGCCGAGGTCAGCTTCCTCAGAGCCTGGCTCATCAGCCTTGCCTGAAGGCCGGGAAGCTGGTCGCCCATGTCGCCCTCTATCTCTGCACGCGGTACAAGGGCCGCAACCGAATCTATGACTATAATGTCCAGGGCGTTGCTCCTTACCAGCGTTTCGCACACCTCAAGGGCCTGTTCGCCGCTGTCAGGCTGAGAGATCAGCAGATCTGCCACCTTTACCCCTATGCGCGTGGCATAGCTGACGTCAAGGGCGTGTTCGGCGTCTATGAAGGCCGCAACGCCTCCAGTCTTCTGCGCCTGCGCAATGGTGCTCAGCGACAAGGTGGTCTTGCCGGAGGATTCCGGGCCATATATCTCCGTTACCCTTCCACGCGGGATGCCCCCTACGCCGGTTGCCAAGTCCAATGTGAGCGAACCCGTAGGGATTACCTTTATGCCCTCGGCTATGGCGTCCTCTCCCAGTTTCATTATTGTGCCTTTGCCGAAACTCTTTTCTATCTGCGCTATGGCAGCTTCTATCGCCTTTTCCTTGTTTCTGTCTTTGTCGTTTCTTTCCTTTTCCTTTGTCATCTAATCGCCTCCTGTGGCTCCATCTCTGTCACTTACGCCGCGTCTGATGGCTATTATACACTTCATTTGTAAATGCTTTCAAATTATTTCACTGAAAGCGCAGAACTCATGACTTATCTGATACGCCCGCATCCTGAAATGTAGCCATCTCCCTGTAAATCTTCAATGAGGCATCCAGTATGGTCATCGCTATGGCCGCTCCCGTGCCCTCGCCAAGCCTCATATCCAGCTCCAGCATGGGTGTAAAGCCCATGTGCGCCAGCATTGCCCTGTGCCCTATCTCAAACGAGCGGTGGGCGCTGAACATGTACTCCTTCACCGTCTCATTCAGACCATACGCAATTACCGCACCGGCTGTGGAGATGAAACCATCTATCACAACGGGAAGCCTCAATGAGGCAGCGCCAAGGCACAGCCCGGCTATCGCCCCTATCTCCGCACCTCCCAACTTTGCCAGCACATCTATCGGGTCTTTGGCGTCAGGGGCGTTTACCGCAATGGCGCGCTCTATTACTTCGATTTTCTTTTGAAGCCCTTCATCGCCTATCCCCGTGCCTCGTCCCGTAACATCTTTGGCCGGCTTGCCTGAGAAAACGGCGGCAATTGCCGAGGACGGCGTCGTGTTGGCTATGCCCATCTCGCCAGTTGCAAACATCCTTATACCCTTGGCGGCATATTCGTAGGCGAGGGCAATCCCAACGTTTATACATTTTACCGCCTCATCGCGGCTCATGGCCGGGCCTTTTGCTATATTTTTCGTCCCATAGACCACCTTTTTTTGTATCAGTCCCGGGCAGTCCTTAAAATCATAATTTACGCCGGCGTCCACAACCAGCACATCCGCCCCCGCATGTCTGGAAAGCACATTGATAGCAGCCCCGCCGCGCAGGAAATTCAGCACCATCTGCGGCGTTACCTCTGCGGGGAATGCCGAGACGCCCTCCTCTGCCACACCGTGGTCACCGGCAAACACAAACACCGCCTTCTTTGGCAACTCCGGCATGGCGTCTTCGTATATCGCCACAAGACGTGCGGCAAACTGCTCAAGCTGCCCCAGGCTTCCCTGCGGTTTAGTTAATATATCAAGCCTGCCTTGGGCCTTATAAAAAAACTCCTTCTTTAACGGCATGATTTTGCCGCATGTACTTTTAATTGTCTCCATGAATGTTGTACATCCTCCCTATTATGTTATTTTAATTTTAGCGGCAGACCGCTGACTACTAAGTATACCTCGTCTGATAGGGCGGCAGCCTGCTGATTGAGAGTACCGGCGGCGTCTCTGAAGAGCCGCGCCAGTCTATTTTCAGGCACTATTGACATGCCTACTTCGTTTGTCACCAGATAAAGAGATGTCTCTGGCGGCTGCGCTGTCTTCATTTGGTTTAAAGTTGATATGAAATCACCGCATTGTCTTTCTGCCTTCTCCGGTTCTTTCATTAATAAATTCGATAGCCAGAGCGTGAGGCAGTCAACTAAGATAACGTCATACTTTCCCGCAAGTCCGGTAATCGTCTCAGAAACGGCAAGCGGCTCTTCAAATGTCTCCCATGCGCTGTCACGCTGCCTTTTATGGGCGTCTATGCGGCAGCGCATCTCATCGTCAAGCGCCTCTGCGGTTGCAACGAAAGCCTTCTTACCAGCGCGCTGTTGTGCAAGTTTCAGAGCATATGCGCTCTTGCCGCTCCTTGAGCCTCCGGTTATCAAGACTATCTTCATGGCCGGGTCTTTCCAGAGGATGCCCCGGTAAATCTATAACCGCGCGGCGTGATTATCCAGCCGCCGTAGCTATAGGATTGAGAGTTGCCTATGACAATGGTCGTCTGCATGTCTATCTCATGGTTTAGCATATCCCCGATAGTCGTTATGGTTATAGTCTCATCCGCCCTTGCCGCACCCTTTACTATACCGGCGGGTGTCCCGGCTTTCTTATATTTCAGCAGTATGTCTCTTGCCTTGTTAATATGAGACGGCCTTCCTTTACTCTTGGGATTATAGATAACGATGACGAAATCGGCCTCTGCCGCCGCGTGAAGGCGGCGTTCTATCAGTTCCCACGGCGTGAGCCTGTCTGAAAGGCTGATAGCGGCAAAGTCGTGCATAAGCGGCGCACCAAGGGCTGCCGAACATGAACACAGCGCCGGGACGCCGGGTATTATCTCAACAACTGGACGTACTGCCGGTTCATTCCACCCTGCCTCATCACGCTCCTTAATCAGCTCAAGTACAAGACCTGCCATCGCATAGACGCCCGGGTCGCCGCTGCTTATCACAGAGACAACATGGCCTCCCGCCGCTTCGTCTATAGCGGCAGCACAGCGCTTGACCTCTTGCGTCATCCCCGTGCCGATTATCTTTTTGCCCTCTATGAGGTCAGGTATCAATTCAAGATATGTCGAATAGCCTGCTACTACCGTTGAGGACGCAATTGCGGCGGCGGCCTTTGGCGTGATATGTTCCACCGCCCCAGGCCCAATGCCCACAACGTATAGGACGCCGTGTCCCTGACCGTTATTTTCTGTAGCCATGCTGGAACTCCTTGTCATATAGTTTAGACTGCCTGCCGGTTGAATTTAAAGAGGCGCTAAGGGCCTCGCCCACTAAGATTAAGGCCGTTTTAGCGATACCGGCGGCCTTTACCTTTGAGGCAATATCGCTGAGCGTTCCTCTGATAATCCTCTGTTCTGGCCACGATACCTTCTCTATTACCACAGCGGGCGTCTCTTGTGGATAGCCGGTCTTGAGTTTCTCAACCACCTTGTCTATCATCGAGACGCTTAGAAATATCACCATCGCCGCCTTATGGCTTGACAACGCGCCGAGGTCTTCGGTCTTTGGGACGGGAGTTCTGCCCTCCATGCGGGTGAAAATCACCGTCTGCGTTATCTCTGGAATGGTTAGTTCCATTTTCAGGGCTGCCGCCGCCGCTGCCGCAGATGAGACCCCCGGTATGACCTCATACTCGATGGCCATCTCACGCAGCTTCTCTATTTGCTCCGATATGGCGCTATAGAAAGAGGTATCCCCTGTGTGAAGCCTGACAACTGCCTTACCGGCCTTAGCACCTTCCGCAATTATATCAACTATCTCCTGAAGCGCCATGCCCGCAGAGTCATAGACCTCGGCCTTCAGACCGGCCACAATTGCGGGATTGACGAGGCTGCCCGCGTATATTACCACATCGGCGCTGTCCAGCAGCCGCCTGCCCTTTATTGTTATCAGCTCTGGGTCACCGGGGCCTGCCCCTACGAAATAAACCTTAGCGGTCATCGCTCAACCACAATCAGATAAATCCCGCAGTCAATCGCCGCGTTTACCTTTTCATAGAAACCGCCCTCTTTGCCGGTCTTTTTGGTAATCAGGCAGTCAATTGCGTACTGCCGAATTGTCGCCTCATTGAGCGCAGTAGAAAACGGCCCCTGCATGGCTATGATATTGGCTGATTTTACGCCTTCCTCAAGCGCGCTCTTTATCGAGTGCTCAAAGGGCAGCACACGCACTATAACCTCCACGCCGCCGGCCTCCGAAAGCGGCCTTACGAAGCTAAGCTCCTTTGAGCCGGTCGTAAAGAGCGGACGTTTTACCTTAAGGGCGAGAATCTTGTCTATGGCCTGCGACAGCGAGGATACATAGAATAATTTCCCGTAATTGAATTCGTTATCAAACTCGGTCACACGCACCCTTGAGTCATAGGCAATAGAAAGGTCTGCGGCCACTGACTTCGCAAGCGGCGTGATAAGCTCCGCATACGGGTGGGTGCAGTCTATAATTTTTGTGATGGCGTGTTTTTTTATAAATCTTTTCAGCATCTCTGCCGTTGAGAAATTTTCTAAGATTGCCCTTTCGCCAAATTTCTCCTTAAACAGATTAAAACCGTACTCGGTAACACAGGATACAAGGAATTCCTCGCCGTTTGCCAGTAGTTCATTGCCCATGTTGACACCCTCGGTCGTGCCGCCGAGAATGAGAATTTGGCCGCCGCCTTTTAAGTCGAATCTCGGCTCTTGCGGGCCGGGAAAAAGCGTCTCGCGCGCTATCGCCACGGTTACGCCGTCGAAGATTGTCTTAGGAAGCACGAGCCTTGAGCTGCTGCCACTAAGCGCAGCCGCCGGTTCAGAGACCCCATAGACGCCTATTGACCTATAGACCATATCGGAGCGCGCCGCGGCGGTGTTTCTCTCATAGTACGTATCAATCATCCACTTAGGGATAAACCTCAGATACAGATGAAGGGATGAGGCCGCGTCAAGCAGTCCCTGTTCGTCCCTTTTAACCCACGCCGAGGCAAGGCATCTGATGTTATCTGTTTTAATGCCCGCCTTTTTGCAGCCTTCAGTGATGGCGGCGATGATGGCCTCTTTTTTTGCGCCTTTGACGCACCCTACGCCGCAGGTGTAAATCCTCAGAGAATCTGTGGCGGTGGTAACCACCGGCTGTGCCCCTGTGATGGAGCTTGTCAGATAGGTCAGGGCGTTTGCCCCGCCTTCATGGCCGGAGAGAGTGCTGATAGCAAATCTACCGGCCTCATCGAGGGTGACGACCGCCGGGTCTTCAAGTTTATTCCTCATCAACGGCGCTATTACGCGGTTGACAATCCCCAGAGACATGATAAATACGAGGCCGCTGTACTGGTTAAATACCTCGGCTGTGTGGGCGGAGATGGAATCAAACGCGTGAGTCTTTGAACGTCCCTTTGCCTCTATTAAGACGCCGGTCTTAACGTGCAGATCTGCCGCGGTCTCAGAGGCTATCTTCTGAGCCAGAGCTACGCCATTTTGAGTTATGCAAAATACGGCAATATCCATAGCGTTAATCATTCCCTTGCAGCGTTTAGCGGCTATTGTAGCATTAACGGCGAAGCGGTGAACAGGGGGGTGACAGCGGCAAGACTTCAATAATGGCGAAAGCGGAAATGTCCTAAGGATATCAGGCCGTCTCAGTGTGTTTAGCAGCCTCCAGCGCCTTTATTCTGGTGAATGACTTCAGCGCCGCCCTTGTCAATATTTCTCTTAATTCGCCGTCTTGTATATTGGCAGATAGAGACTCAACATAGGCAATCTCCCCTCTTGACAGTTCAACTTTGGGAAGTTCTGGCTCTGCCTTAGGGCTTGGCCATTCTACAGAGCCTGGCCTGAGTCTGACTGAGGCAACTCCAAACTCCCTAAGCTTAGAGACAAACGTATCCTTGTGAAAACTAAGCTCTTTCATCCAGACATTGGAGCTGACGTTTATCGTAAGCTGCGCGTTTTTATAAAACGCAGGTTGACAGTTAAACGAAGAAGGAGGGCCGATAAGCGCGTGCCAACTGCTTTTAATCTTCTCCAGCCTCATCGCATCCTCCATGCCAAGGCTCTCGGCAAGGGATTCGATGACCGTCGCGGCCCTCTGAAGCCTGCTCATAAAAACTACTCTGCTCTATACGGCCTTTTTTATCTTGCCCGAACGCAGACACCTTGTGCAGATAGATACCTTTCTTGGGCCTTTGTCAGTGATTGCCCGAACAGGTTGAAGATTGGGATGAAACCACCGCTTCGTCTTATTATTGGCATGGCTGACGTTGTTACCGACAACCTTTGCCTTTCCGCATACATAACAGCTTGCCACTATATTATCCTCCTAATCCGACGCTCTTAATCAGTAATTATAACAGACCATCTTTGAATAAGTAAATTACCAGTTTATCATTTCAGGAAAAATAATGTAGTATAGTTAATCTTATGAATAACGATATTGATTTCAGGACAGAGGCACAGGTACTCATAGACCGCAACATTACAAGCCCCGATGCGGTGAGGTTTGTCTCTGCAAGCCCCGACGGCGGCCATGTACATGTTACATGGGGCGATTTTTATGCTTACTCATCGAAGGCGGCCATGTATCTGTCATCTTTGGGCGTTGGAAAAGACACGAAGGTAGCAGTGTATGCGAAAAACCGCTTGCAGTGGCCGTTTTGTCTTATGGCAATTCACTCATGCCGCGGTGTTTTTGTCCCCGTGTACCACTCTAACACGCCGCCGGAGGTTGAATATATTCTCACGCACTCAGACTCTGAGATTGTCATAACAGAGCGGGACATGCTGCCCACTATGCGCAAAATATCAGACCGCCTGCCGCTTCTAAGAAAGATTATTCTAATGGACACGGCAGATGACCTGACACAGGACACTGAGGATTTTAAGGCGCTGAAAGAGAAAATTATCTTTATGGACGAGGTATATGAAGCGGGCAGAAGGCGGCTTTCAGACGCCCCGGACGGTTTTGCACGCCTTGCCGCAAAGATATCCAAAGACGACGTATCTACGATATTATATACCTCCGGCACTACCGGCGCCCCCAAGGGCGTTGTCCTGACCTATGAAAACCTCTTTGTTAACGCCGGCGACTGGATAGATGTGCTTAGTCCCTTGATTCCAGAGACTAAGGTAGACCTGCTCTGGCTGCCAATGTCTCATATATTTGGCTGGGGCGAACTTGGCCTTGGCAATACGCTTGGCTTTACGACGTATTTCACCACGCCCTTGGCAGCCCTTTCCGATATGCCTGCTGTGAGGCCGACAATATTTATAAGCGTACCGGCCTATTGGGAAAAACTATATCTGACTGCTAAGGCGCACTCTTCTGACAGCGGGCAACAGATTGCCAAACTAAGAGAACTTACCGGCGGGCGGCTGGGGTTTTGCCTTTCCGGGGGGGCCGGTCTCAAGCGCGAAATAAAGGAGTTTTTCTATAGCGCCGGTCTCCTGCTTGTCGAGGGCTACGGCCTTACCGAGTGTTCGCCTACTCTGACGATGAACAAAAAGGATGACTTTGATTTTGACTCTGTCGGCAAACCCTTCCCGCGCGTCAGGCTGAGGCTTGCCGATGACGGCGAGATATTGGCTAAAGGGTTGAATATTTTCAGGCAATACTATAAAGACCCCGCCTCGACAAATGAGGCATTTGACGCAGACGGCTGGTTTAAGACCGGAGACCTCGGTGAGTTTACAGAGAGGGGATTTCTCAGGATAAAGGGCAGAAAGAAGGAGATTATAGTAACATCAGGGGGGAAGAACATCTCGCCGCAGCTTATCGAAATGCGCTTTAAGGACGACCCATATATCGAACACATCGTCGTCTATGGCGACGAAAGGAAATACCTTACGGCCCTTATAACCCTAAAGCCAGACGCCGTGGCGGCACACATAAAATTAACCGACCTTTCAGAACTTGCCTCAGATGAGAGCGTATCAGCCCTCATCCAAAGCCGCATAGATGAGGTAAATAAAGACCTTGCCTCGTTTGAGACTATAAAGAAATTTTATATATACGGCGGGCGGCTTACGCCTGAGGGCGGCTTTCTTACCCCGTCTTTAAAGCTGCGAAGAAAGGCGATTTATGAGGCATTCAAGGACAAACTGGACGCGCTTTACAGTTGACGGCAAGTAGTTTGTCCCGCAAAATCTTTTTTTAAATAAACGTTCAGCCGGTTTTTAACCCCGGCAGTTCAACCGGCAGGCGTCCTGAGTAGTTCAGCTGTCCCTTCAGACATTTTAATACGGCGGCGGCGGACTGTTTCGACGCCTCGTATGCGGCTATCAGAAGGTCGGCCTCCTTAAAATGGCTTAGCAGGTATGGACTGCCAAATGATATCACGGCAGAACGTCCCGCCTTTGACAGCAGCGCCCTGACTGCGTCTATTTCGGCCTGAGGAATCCCTGAGCTTCCCTTCCACGCCGAGATGTTCGTATATATGGCCACTACAAGCGTCCGCCCATCAGGCGCGGCGTCCCGTTCATACAGACTTATATGATTTGTAAAATATTTGATAAGACAGTTGCCACAGTGGAATTTCTCCTCGCCGGCCTCTATCAAAAGCGTCTCTGAGGGGGTTGGGATAAACGGCCGACCGCTGCCCTTTACCAATGTGATTGACTTCTCTGTTATCCTTTCAGACAGCGATACATAGTCTGAATCATGATAAATTCCCTGATTTAGCGGTGAACTGGCGGTATGGTTGAGCTTTTGCCTTGCTTTAGATACCCTTTGATAAGAGGCATTTACGCAGTTGGCGTCAAGTTTGCCGCTTCTGAGACAGTCATCGAGGGCATTGACAGTCTCATCTGCGTCTGTTGGATGAAGGAGAATGTCCGCCCCGGCGTTTATACATTTTGCGGCTACATCTTCGATATCCTTAATCGCGTCCATATTCAGTGCGTCAGTGAGGATTAAGCCGTCAAAGGAAAGTTCGTCTCTCAACAGCCCCGTCAGTATTTTTTTAGACAGGCTTGCCGGTGTGCTGTCAATTGCCGGAATCGCTATGTGGGCGGCCATAATGCTTGAGACCCCGGCCTTTACGGCCTCTGCAAATGGTATAAAGTCAGACTCTCTGAGCGCCGCCTCGGTTTTTCCTATCACCGGCAGGGCTATGTGCGAGTCTGTCTCAGTGTCTCCGTGCCCGGGAAAGTGTTTGGCACAGCTTATCAGACCTGCGGCCTCATTTGTCTCTATATATATTCTTCCAAAATTTGACACCACGGCCGGGTCTGACGAAAATGCCCTCGTGCAAATAATCGGATTATAAGGGTTGATGTTCACATCGAGGACAGGGGTAAGCGGCATGTTGATTCCAATGTCTTTTGACTCCTCTGCAATCGCGGTTATTGCGGCTTTATACAACATGATATCTTCAGGCAGTTCCATATTAATCGCCGCCGCCATAGCCATTTGGCATGGGAAATGAGTCGTCCCCTCAATCTGCTGTCCAACGCCGCGTTCTATGTCGGATGCGATAAAAAGCCTTTGTAGAGACAACCCCTGCAATTCCTCGATAAAGGGCTTAATCTCTTCCCGTGCGCCGCCGAATAAAATAAAACCTCCAATGCCATGCCCTACTAAATCTATAATTGACCTGCGGTAAGATGCACAGCTGATACTAAAGCCATCAAGCCTGTTCATAATCAACTGGTACAGTGGCTGCATAAAAATCCCGGCGGTTTGCATAGTCAGGAAGTTTATCAAAAAATACACGTTCGTTACAACATTTTTTCCGTGTTGGGAAAGATTTTCCCGTAAAAATGGATATTTTTTCATATCTGGGACAAAGAGGAGCTGAAAAGAAATAAATTCTGGCCGGAAGATGTTCGATTTCTCGTCGAAAGAACTGCTCTACTTGTGCTGGCACGCTAATTGCATTAACAATGACAGTTGAGCTGAGGTTGAGCTAAATCAACGAAGGCAAAACACACTGAATTAAGGAGGTGTACGTTGAATGCTAAAGAGGTAGTGGTGATGAAAGGCTCCCGTCCGCTGGACTTATTGGACGAAGACGAGCAGATATCAACCATAATACACGCGCTTAGACAGCATGGCAAGATAGATTTGCCAATGAACGAACAATTTGAAGAAAAAATCAAGGCAATCAGAAAACTTGCAAGCGAAATCAAGCTGCCCTACTACACATAAAGTACTCCTATAATATCCCCCCCCACGGCTGCCAAAATGCCGACTCGCTTTTTGGCAGCCCTCCTCTTTTTTCACATGATTAAATCTACAAGGTTCTTGCGGCCGGGTCGTTGTGAAATGTTTAGCGCGTCATCGCAGCAACAGATTAATTGTACCTGCAATATCTCTGGACTTCATTATAGAAGTGCCGACTAAAACGGCGTCAACGTCGGCTTCCTCAAGCATGATGCAGTCATTGCGGGTCTTAATCCCGCTTTCGCTCACGATTATTTTGTTATCGGGAATCTCTTTCGCCAGGGCATAAGTCGTATTGAGGTCTATTTTCATATTAGTTAAATCGCGGTTGTTAATCCCGATAATAGAGCAGTTGAGTTTCAGAGCCATATCCAGTTCCTTCAGATTATGCACCTCAAAAAGCACATGCAATGAGTGGTCAGCGGCAATGGACATCAGTCTGTATGCCTGTTCTTTGGGCAGAGCCGCGGCAATCAGCAATACGGCGTCGGCCCTGGCTGCAAGGGACTCATATATTTGATATTCGTCAAATATGAAATCCTTTCTAAGCACCGGGCATGTCAGAAATCCCTTTGCCGAGTCAATGTAGGCCAGATGTCCTCTGAAAAAGTCTTCCTCAGTAAGAATGGAAACGGCGTCAACGCGGCATTGTTCATAAGTTTGCGCTATTTCTTTCAGGTCAAAATCGCTGCGGATAATACCCTCTGACGGGGAGGCGTGTTTAATCTCTGCGATTAGCTTAATAGAATCGCCCTCGGCGCGTCTTATTGATGAGGCAAAATCTCTTGGTGCGGCCAGAGCCGCCGCCTCTTTAATCTTGCTTAGCGGAACTACCTTTTTCCGCTCGAGCAGCCGCTCTGCCTTCTTTGCGATGATTTTATCAAGTATTGTCATGTGGCCGGTCTGTCAGGATGGGGTGCGGTTATTGGTTGCAGCGTATGCGATTAAGCCTACGTCTGACAGACGACAACCACACCCCAACTTCAGAAGCGCGATGGCTATTTATTAGCAGGTACCGGAGCCACAGGGGCCGCCGCAGGTGACGCCGAAGGTGCCGGAGCTGCCGGTGTTGCCTCAGGAGCCGCTGCCGGTGACGCCGCAGGCGCTGCCGGTGATGCCGAAGGTGCCGGTGATGCCTCAGGAGCTGCTGCCGGTGACGCCGCAGGCGCTGCCGCCGGTGTTGCCTCAGGCGTAGGGGCCGCAGTGGCTGCCGGTGTTGCCGTAGGGGCTGGTGCAGGGGCAGGCGCTGGTTTACATGCTGCAAATGACATCACAAGCGCCGCGATAAGTGCAAAATACAATAGGTGCTTCATTCTTTACATCCTCCTTCTTTCTTTTTTACAATCCCTTCTATAAAAGGTATTGTAATATAGCATATGAGTCAGATAATATACCAGCATTAAATTAAGGTTGATGGCGAAAAAATCATACAGGCGGTTATCAATGCCTCTGAGCAGTGACGGTTATGGTCTCGTATTAAATAGCGATAGGACAGATGCGGCATTATTAATAAACGCTATAGGGCTTGCCGCGGCTATGCCGCACATGTCAGACATTAGAGAGATGGCAAGGCGGCTGCAAGTGAAAATTGCTCTGGCTGACCCAATCATTAAGCCAGGCAACGACAAGGTCTGTCCAAATTGTCAGGCTGTGTGCTGCGTCAACAAGTTTGGATGTTATGATGTTGGAGATGTTATTTACATAGCGCTGTTAGGTTATCTGGATGAGCAGTCGCTGCCTTGGAGCAATAATGAACTGGCCGGTCTTCCATGCAAATACCTGCTGCCAACTGGTTGCGCGCTCTTGCGGCAGTTACGGCCGTTTCGCTGCAACTGGTTTTTCTGTACCCCTATTATCGAATACATGGAAAGCGGCGGTAAAAGGGCGTATAGGGCATTTAACAGGCTCTTTCAGGAAATTATCACATTAAGAAAAGAGATGCTGGATGAGTTTTCAGCGTCTGCCTTGTCACTATCCGGTGAAGATGAGCTTAGGCAGCCGCCATATTCATATCATATCAGTCCATAATCGCTGAGCAATGACAGAAGTTTCTTTGTATCGATGGGTTTAACAAGATAATCTGTACAGCCGCCGTTGTAGTAGGCCTCGATGATGTCCTTAGGAGAGTCCATCGCCGTGGTCATGATTATCTTGGCCTGAGGGTATCTCTTTGCGCGGGCTTCCTCTTCTCTCATGGCCTTCAGAGCCTCCATGCCGTCTAAAAGGGGCATCATGATATCCAGGCAGACAAGGTCATATGGCTCTTCGTTGTTTAATGCCATGGTAAAGGCGTCAAGCGCCTCTTTGCCGTTTACCGCAACATCGCATTTGCCATATGGGGACAGCAGTTTTTGGAGCAGTCTGCGCGATGTATTATCGTCTTCGGCTACTAATATTTTCATTTTACTCACTCCTTTGCGTCGTTAACCGATATGTATTTTTTCCCTCGAACTCGTTTGCGTCATCCAAAACTGAATTTTGAGATTTCACTGTCTGAGTTTTGGCACGGTGTAGAGCCACCTCATATCCCAGCGCCATTGTGACTATCTCGGATGCCTGCGAGCGGATAGTCCGATATGCCGACTTTATTTCCACCTTATGTGCAAAACATGGCCAAAGTAAGACTATCAATACAGTGGGAATAACAAAATCCTGTGTTTTGTGCGGCACAATGCCCTTTATTGTGTCCATAACGCAGTTATACGCAAACTTAAGGATAAAGACAACAATTCCCGCAACGAATATGCCTGACGTAAGGGCCCACAGGATGAATGACAGCGCCGAGCGGGCGCTGATGCCCTGCTCATCGCCCTGTCTTAGCTTATGGACAAATTTCAAACACTCTACCTCAGCGCAATCAACGCCCCAAAGGCAATACAGCCAGTACCCCGCCAATAAGAGCCATACGTAAAACATAGAGCGCACCAGCACAAACCTGCGTTCATACAAATAGTGCAGAGGGTTGAAAGGTTTAGCCATTAGCCCGCCTGATGCCGCCCCCAAAATACATTATAAACGCGCAACCAAAACACAGGACTATTATAATACATTGTACTAAATAAATACTATTGCAAAACCCAAATTCCTATATCGGAGCTTGGGTGTATACCCGACATTGACAGAATAATTTTAATGTGATAGTGTAAAAGCATGAGCGTAATAACAATACCTCGTTCGATAAGAGAACGACTTGGCGATGAGGCCAGCGAAGCATTTGCAACGCTTATCAACGACGTAGACATAGGGGCAAGGAAAGACGCCATCGCTATAGCGGAGGAGCGCTTTGAACGACGGCTTGTCGAGGAAAACAGCAAACTACGGCTTGAGATTCGGACTGAGATAGGCAAACTCAACGACCGCATATCATTTGAGATAGGCAAACTCAACGAGCGCATATCATTTGAGATAGGCAATGTCAACGAACGCATATCATTTGAGATAAGCAAAGTCAACGAACGCATATCAGAGGAATCAGGCAAACTTCGTGTTGATATAGAACGCACCGGCAAAGAAAACATCAAGTGGATGTTCCTCTTCTGGATAGGCCAGATAGCCGCTATGGCCGCCATTATTAAATTTTTGTTAGTTAAATAACTCTCCAACTTCCCCTTACAGATAAATAGGGCAGCCAGGCCCTGGTCATGTTTAGAGCTGACCAAGGTCTTTTGACCTCCCGATTCAGTTCGCTTCTCATCTCTAATGGACAATCTGGGATAATTCTATAGAATTTTGTCGGGGCCTCTCTGGTAAGCAATCCCCTCGATGGGGCAGCCGACACAGGCAGGGCGGGGTTTGCAGTAGTACTTGCCAAGCCTTACAAACAGGGCGTGGAACTCGTTATACACTGCCTCGCCAATGCCGCTTTGGTGAAAGAGCGCCTGGAAATCGCCGTAGGGGCGTTTATAGTCCATCAGGCCATGCCGGCTAATGACCCTCTTTGTATAGGCGTCTATGACGAAGACCGGCTTATCGAGGGCATAGAGCAGTATTGAGTCCGCGGTCTCAGGCCCAATGCCGTTTATCTCTAAAAGAGCTGCCCTTAGCTCTGAGGTATCCTGTCCCTTCATGTTTTCAACGGCGCCATCATAGCGCCTCACCAGAAAATTGATAAACGCCTTAAGTCGTGCGGCCTTGACGTTATGGTAGCCGGAGGGTTTTATCAATGTGGAGAGCCTATCGGCGGGCATTTCAAACATGACAAATGAGTCAAGGGCATTGCCGTCTTTTAGGTTTAAAATGGCCTTTTCCACGTTGTGCCAATTGGTGTTTTGTGTAAGGATTGCCCCGACTGCCACCTCTAAGGGGGTCTCGGCAGGCCACCAACGCTGAGGCCCAAAGGCTTTATAAAGCGTTTCATAAATACGGCTAAGAATACTGTGTGAAAAGTCTTTGGACATTGTGTTATAATGCCTGTCGTTAGGTGCAGTTATCATCATAGGCTATTATAGGATGTATTAAATGGACAGTGCAATAGTGTTGACATATCACAATATAGGCCGACCGCCTCGCGGGGCAAAGCCTCACGGGCTTTATGTATCGCCGGAGGCGTTTCGTCTGCAGATGAGCTATCTGAAGGCCGCTGGTTTTAATGTCGTATCTCTGGATGAGATAATGGACTTTATCAATGGCCGAAGCCAGCCAAGACGCCCCGGCAAGCGCCTTGTTGCCCTGACCTTTGACGACGGGTTTCAGGATTTTAGCGATAACGCATGGCCGGTGCTTAAATCTTTTGGGTTTGCGGCAACGGTGTTTGTCATTGCTGAACTTGCCGGTGGAGAGAATCTCTGGGACTGTGATTCGTTGAATGTCAGGAAAAAACTGCTAAGCTGGGAAACCATCGCAATGTTGAAAGAGGACGGCGCCATCTTCGCGTCGCATGGTATGACTCACACATCCCTATCATCGCTCACAGGCGAGGCGCTGCGCGCTGAGGTCGCCGGCTCTAAGGCCATTTTGGAGGAAAAATTAGATCAGCGAATAGATTATTTTTGCTATCCATACGGTGATTACAATGAAGAGACAGCCGAGGCGGTAAAGGCATCAGGGTATAGAGCCGCCTTTACAACTGTGAAGGGCTGCGTATTTCAGGCGGACAACCCTTACACGATACGCAGAGTTTCTATTAAATCCTCGACCGGCCCGCTTGCATTTGCTTATAAGCTCCACCTGTATAGCGGCAGGGCTGCCCGCCGAGCCAAATAATGTCAAAGCTGAAACCAAATATACTACTGCTCTATACGCGCGAGAAATGGAGCGGCATTGGTTCTCACGGGGCGGTGCTCGCCGACGGTCTGAGTAATAAAGGCGTTAATGTGGTGATAGGATGCCCTAAGGGCAGTAAGCTCTATGAGCAGGTCGAGGCGATGGGGATTGCGGTGAGGGATATAGGCATGAAAAACCTGATGGACTTGCAGTCATGGATTAGGATTGTACGGGCTGCAAGACGGGACGATATTGACATAATCTGCGCAAATCTTGGAAAGGAATATTGGCCGCTGGCAGTTATTTGCCGGGGACTGGGACTTAAATCGGTAATCGTCAGACATCAGATGAACAAACTCAAAACCATAACAAACCGCCTTATAGCAGGCAATATAGATAAAATCATAGCCGTAAGCGGGGCAGTACAACGGTCGCTGATTGAAGGCGGCATAGCACAAGAAAAGATAGAGGTCATATATAACTCAGTTGATATCGAACGCTTTGACCCGGACAGAGTAAGCGCAGATGCGGCGCGCGCCACGCTGGGAATTTCTAAAGACGATATCGTGGTTGCCTCTGTGGGCAGAATAACCGAGGACAAGGGCGGCCTTGACCTATTATACTCCTTTAACGAGGCGCTAAAGAGGTATCCCTCGATGAGACTGCTATTTGTCGGAGATGGGCCGGTGCGCCCTGATATTGAACGACACGCCCTCAATTTATCGCTGTCAGACCGTGTGCATTTCACCGGTTACAGGGACGATGTAGAGCGTATGTACGCAGCGGCTGACATCGTGGCCGTGCCAACAAGGGGACTGGAGTCTTTCGGCCTGGTTGTAATAGAGGCTATGGCTATGGGCAAACCAGTAATTGCGTCTAACTCCGGCGGCATTCCAGAGATAATTACTCACGGCACCAACGGCCTGCTGTTTAATCCAACCGACAGGGCGGCCTTGTGCGGCCATATCTGCGAACTTGCGGGAAATCCATCCTTGGTGTCAAGCATTGCCGCAGGCGGCAGGGCGACCGTCATGGAGCGGTTTTCCAGCGCAGCGTTTGCAGATAAGTTTGCCGAAGTTTTATGCAATCTCATGTAGTGATGGCTTATGTTATAATAGACAGTTATGATGAGATTTAATCTGATTCGGGACGCGACCCTCGGGACGGTTAATATTGGAAGATATAAGATTCTCCACGAGCTTGGCCAGGGCGCGATGGGCGTTGTCTACAAGGCTATGGACTCGATAATTGACAGAACTGTGGCAATCAAGACTATACGGCTTGGCAAGGCGCTGCAAGGCATGGATGACAAGGCAATACTGAAGCTGTTTTATCAGGAGGTCAGAATAGCGGGCAGTTTGTCCCATCCAAACATTGCCACTATATACGATGCCGGCGTTTCATATGAAATACATTATTTTGTGATGGAGTATGTTGACGGCGTCCCGCTTAAAACCATCATCCAGGACAAGGTTTCCCTACCGCTGATAAGCAAGGTAAAAATGCTGGTGCAAGTGGCCTCTGCGCTGAACTACGCCCACCAGCGCGGCGTAATTCACAGAGATATAAAGCCGGCAAACATCATGCTTGTCATTGCCGAACACACCAAAAGTAAGGACTATCAGATAAAAATTATGGACTTTGGCATTGCAATGCTATCATCGTCAAAAAGCGCCATACAGAGGGCAGACCGGATTCTTGGAACGCCATCCTATATGTCGCCGGAACAGGTGACAGGCGGCGAATTAGACAGGCAGACCGATGTGTTTTCATTAGGTGCCATGTCCTATGAGTTTCTCACCGGGAAAAAACCCTTCCCTGCACCCGACATGCCGACCCTGTTTCGCAAGATTAAATCTGAAAACCCGCCGGCTCCTCATTCAATACTGCCGGAGCTCCCGCTTATCATAAGCGACTGCATAATGAAGGCAATGGAAAAAGACAAGGAAAAGAGGCTTCAGTCAGCCGGTGAGTTTGCCGACCAGATGGAGATATACCTCAGCCGCAAGGAAATGCAGGAAACTCAAAAGATGTCCATCCAGCTGGCTACGGCAGACAGGGAGTTTCTCCTTAATTTAAAGAAAAACTACACGTTTTTCTCCGATTTTTCCCTTGAAGAGCTAAACAAGATTTACAATATCAGCACGAGGCATGAATTTAGAAAAGGCGACGAAATCTTTAAAGAGGGAAGCATAGGCAACAAGATGTATATAGTGATGAGAGGGCAGGTGAAAATCACCAAGATATTTCAGGGAAATGCAGCAGAGTCTGTGCTAAACATGATGAGCCCCGGAGATTGTTTTGGCGAAATGGCCCTGGTGGACTCAGCCCCTCGCTTTGCAACCGCCACTGCCAGCGCCGACTGTTCCCTTGTGGCTATTAACGAGGTGGTGCTTAGAAGTTCCGAGCCTAAACTCTGCCTGAAACTATATAAAAATCTCGCTCTTACCCTATGTGACAAACTAAGAAAAAGCGACGAAAAGGTCAACGCCTTGCTTTCAAAATTGTCAGAGGCTAATATAAATTAATTAATGTAGCGCTGCTGAAAAAATGTTACCATATTCAAGGAGGGGTTGATGTTGAAAAAACAAATCATAGTTTTAGTAACGATAGCGTTTGTCTTTGCAGGGGCTGATATCTTATCGGCAAAGGCGGGAAGTTCAGGCGGCTCAAGAAGCAGCAGTAGCAGCAGTAGCAGTAGAAGCAGCAGCAGTGGAAGTTCATACGGTAACTCGTCGGCGGCGACCAAAAGCAGTACATCCTCGGGCACATCATCAAGTTCTTCATCGGGTAAATACGGCAACTCGGCCACGGGCAGCGCGCCATCCAATACGCAAACAGGCAGCCAGCCCACATCTAAATACGGTAACTCAGCCGGTACCGCCTCAGCAGGCGGCCAGACCGGAAGCCCTTCGTCATATGATAAAAAACTAAACGCCACGGTATCGAAACAACAGGCACAGGAATCTCTCTCGAAGTACAAGGCAGAACAAGGCAGATATAAAGCAAAAGATACCACAACAAACTACAGCAGTTACGCGGCCAACCCCGTCGTAAACAGGACGCGCGGCTACGACCAGAGCACATATGCCTACAGAAGGGATAACTTCTATGGAACCTACAGCTATCAGCCGCCGCATTACGTATATATGAGCGCGCCTTCGTTTGGCATGTGGGATGCAATGTTTCTGTGGTTTATGCTTGACCACGCCTCTGACCGGCACTATGCGGCGATGTACTATAACCATCAGAATGACCCGGACTTTATCAGATGGCGGCAGGAGACCGAAAGGCTCTCAGGCGAAAACGCCGAGCTGAAGACAAAGCTTGCAACGCTTGATAAAGAGGTGGCAGGGCTGAAGGGGCAGCCGGTTGACCCGACATACGTCCCGCCTGGCGTAGACGCTGACATTACCCTGAATAAGAAGGTGCTTGAGGCGGCTCATCCTGAGAAAAAGGAATCTCATTTTTTACGATGGTTCCTGATATTTGTGCTTGCCGCCTTACTGATTTACTTTATATACAAAAAGAGGAAGGCCTCGTCCTCGGCGGGGAGATACAGGCTGGATTAAACAGGAGGGCGCTAAATGGGCACGATGGGGATATTTAAACATATCGTCAAGAAACAGAAAGAGGCGTTGTCACATCTGCTGCAAGGCAAGAGGCAGCGTGTGGACTCAGCCATTCCGCTTGGCCTGAAGATAAACAGCATCGTCAAGATAGACGGCACCAAGTTTATTATTAACGAGGGGAAGCTGAAAGTGCTGCCCCCCGGCCCGGGCACGCACACCGTGGTTGCCGCAGGTAAATATACTCTGGCCTCTATGAGCAACTATAAGCTCTATCTACAGTCAACTATGGACAAGGAAGATGAGTCCATTATTCAGATAGTTGTAGATAACACGGAGCTTATATCGCTTGCCTACTACAAGGTCATTGATGAGATCTTTCCGGCGAATGAGGACGAGTGGGGGGTATGGCTTAACGAGGGCACTGGCCTGATAGGATACAGGGATTTCATAATTGAAGGCGAACTTGTCTATAACAGGACAGTAGGCAGCCCTGCGCAGGATTATATCGAGCCGCTTGAGTTTACGGAGACAGTCGCCCTTGACCCATACGGGGAAACCGGCATGAAGATAGATTGCTTGTCAATGCGTTATGCCAGAGATGTCGGCATTAACGAATATATCGTCGTAACAATGGAAGAGGTGAAGGACGAGACTGGCGAAACTACAGGGGCCGGAGTAACCATCATGGCAGGCATAGAGCTGTCCGAGCCTGAAATCGAACTTACGTAAGCAATTTAAAGGAGGTAATGGAAAATGGGGTTTTTCTCGAACTATGGAAAGGTAACAGTTGATAAGATTAAGAACTCGGTCATAGAAGGACTGGTCTCTTTTGACCCTGAAGGGGCCACTGAGGCGGAGATAAAGGAGATGGACCAAAAACTCGAAGAGGTCAGCGTTCAAGCCGCAAAGGCGCGTCAGACCATGCTGAAAGAAAAGGAAGAGACCGGCAAAGTGGTAGCCCTGTACAATCAGCGCGTAGAGGCCGCCGAGATTCTTAATAAGAAGATAGCCGCCGAGATAGACCCGGCAAAGAAGGCGTCAATTGAGAAGAGCCTTGCCTCTCTGATAGAAATGATAGAGAAGATGTCCCCCGATGTGGACAAGGAAAAGCAGGAAGCGGCGGAGGCCGAGGAGATGTTTAAGTACCTTGAGCAGATTACGCAGGAAGCGGCAAAAAAGCTGAAAGAGGCAAAAGACCAGTACTCACATGCCATGAGAGAGATGCAAAAGGCAAAACTTCAGGAGGAGATGGCCAGGGAAAAGGAAGTAGCCGCAAAAACTGTAGCCGGCCTTGGCACAGATAATTTCAACACCGCGTTAAACGCTATGAAACATATCACAGACAACGCACAAGCAAAGGCAGATGCGGCAAAAACACGCTCAGACCTTCTGAGGCCCGCATCGCTCGAAGATGACGAACATGTGGCAGCAGCGCTGGCAGAGGCAAAGGGAGAGGTGCAGCCGACAAGCCTGGCAGACAGGCTAAGCGCCCTGAAAAAGAAATAAATGAGAAAGAGGAAGGGCGCTCTGCGCCCTTCCTCTTTAAAAACACCGCTTTAGGCCAAGCAGCAATCACATAAGTGGATTATCGCTCACAGCCAAAACCCCGCCTCCACCTGCCTTGCCTTGTCGTCATTCCGGCGTGAGCGGCAATGACAGACGCCAAGCGTATATGAACGCAACTCAGCATAACTCTCGATGTCTATCTACCTTGCGCCGATGCTATGCAAACAGACTTTTTACACTTGCTATAGTTTGATTCTGAAATCACAACAAATTGTGCATAATGCGGTTGCCCTGACTTTTGCAGAGCAGTTGTCAATGACATGGCTAAACTGAAAAACAATTCGCCCTTGCCGTCAGCCTATTGTGAAATCACCCCTTTTGCGCGATAGATTGGGGTTGTAAAACGGGTCGCCCCCCTCAAGTATGTGCCGCCATCTGTTGGTGAACATTGCCGATTCCTCATCCAGCCGCTGCCTCTGAGCCTGTGTAACCTCATATCCCCTTGTCCTTGATTCATAGTGGATGAGTTCAGAAAACGGCGTCCACACCGCGGGATATCCCATCTCCATGAGCCTGAGACACAAGTCCACATCGTTATAGGCAAGCGAGTATGCGCCGTCAAAGCCGTTTACTTTGTCAAATAATTCACGTTTTAACATCAGACATGCCCCCGTTACCGCGGCAACATTATGCACAATCAGAAGCCTGTTGAAATACCCGGCGCTCCTGCCGTTAAATCCCTTGTGATACTCCACGGCAATGCCCCCAACGCCTACGACAACGCCGCCATGCTGAATTGTGCCGTCAGGATAGTAGAGCTTCGCCCCTACGGCGCCCACATCTTTCCTTACGGCATGGCGGAGCATATTAGTCAGCCAGTCGGCGTTTATCGCCTCTGTGTCATTATTTAAAAACAACAGGACCTCGCCGGCGGAGTTCCGGGCGGCGTAGTTGTTTACCATGGCGTAGTTAAACTTCCCCTGCCAGTTAACTACCTTAACTCTTTCGTCCTGCCTGAGCGTGTCATAAAGAGCGAAGGTGTCGTCTCTGGCGCTTCCATTTTCGGCTATTACTATCTCATAGTTATCGTAAGACGAGGCGGTAATGGACTTGACGCACCTTGTAAGCAGCCCGGCGTTGTCCCTGTTTGGAATAATAATAGATATGCGGGGACTGCCGTTTATGCCGTATATGATGTTAAACATGC
>JAKOEO010000005.1:38121-85551 GCA_022321325.1 Candidatus Magnetominusculus sp. LBB02
ATAATAATAGATATGCGGGGACTGCCGTTTATGCCGTATATGATGTTAAACATGCCGGGCGGTCGCTCTTCAATATTGGCAGCTATGGCGCAGTCTGCCAGATGGGCTGCAAGGGTCTCTGCGGCAAAGTTGTCTTGCCTGGCGCTGCCAACATTGTGGAAGAGCACTTTAGGGATATGGATTACCGTGCGTTTGTCTTTGAAATATTTAAGCGCAAGGGCGTACCTGTTTTCTATCGCCGCCATTGGATCTGAGACGTAAAGAGACCTCTTTACAACCAAAAGCGGCCCGATATAGTTAAAACTCATCAGCATATCCGGCGAGCAGTCTGGCTTAAAATGGGGGGCAACCCGCCTGCCTTTTAAGAGTGTGTCCTCATCCGAATAAAATAACTCTCCTGCCGCGTTGGCGTTTATTGACGCGGCTATTTCATATAGCGCAAAGGGGCAAAGCGCCGTATTCTTCCCTACTGACACAATGAAATCGCCGTCAAGCATGGCGGCAATCTCGGCAGGCGGCAATGAATTGTCTATCAGCGCAATGTCTGTTTCATGTTCTAAGGCGTCCTTATCAACATCGCAAATGAGGTATAGCCGCCACCTGCCGTAAGTCTGCTCGCCAAGCGATGCAATAAGCAGGGACGTTTGTTGGATAGTACCGGCGCATACCACCGCGAAACATGGCCCAACCTTGCACACGCGCTCAGATGAGAGTGCATTGGAGTCAGGCTCGTTAGCAAGTATCCACTTACGGTAAGCTATCTTCTCTGAACGGGCTGCCCTTAGAGGGTTGAGCACCCGTTTCAAGAGCCCCGCCACTAAGCGTTTAAACATGTTTAATATGTTCACAAGAGCCATTATAGATCTTTGATGTATAAAATGTCTTGACAAAACGGGCATTCTTTTCTATAATCCACCTTCTACTTCGTTAAAGGCAGATGAATGAGATTATATCAGAAAGACAGCATAAAATGCCGGAATGGGCATGCCCACCTCTCAAAAGAGATGCGCACGGCAAAAAATAGATGACAACGTCGGCGTCAACCCCAGAGATAACCGTCGTAATGCCGGCTTATAACCATGAACTCTTCGTGGGCGAGGCCATTGAGAGCGTTCTGAATCAAACATTTACGGATTTTGAGTTCATAATAATAAACGACGGCTCGACGGACAAGACCGAGGAAGTCATAAAGCGATACAAAGACCCGAGGATAAAATACTATTGCCAGGACAACAACGGCTCGCACGCTACAATTAACCGCGGCGTTTCAATGGCGTCTGGCAATTACATTTCTATAATAAATTCCGACGACGCATATCACGTAAAACGGCTTGAAAGGATGTTGAGTACCGCAAAAGAAGGCGGTTATTGCTTTCAGGTATCGGATTTAACGCTGATTGACGGCCAGTCAAACCCCGTCGAGGACCCTGAGCACTATTGGCTCAAATGGCATAACAGATTAAAGGATATATATCGCAATGCCCAATCCCCGTTAAAGGCAATAATGGGTGGAAATTATACTGTAAGTACCTCAAATTTCTTTTTTAATGCCTCATTGACAAGAGAAATCGGCCAGTTTAATAACCTGAAATATATACTTGACTACGATTTCGCGGTCAGGGCAATGAAATTTAACGAAAAAGGATGCAATTTCTTGATAGGAGAAAAACTGCTGTCATACCGGATGCACGGCAATAATACGATACTCAACGACCCTATCAGCGCTCATATGGAGTGCTATGAACTTATTGCAGATACTATGAAATATATTTACGGCCCTGACATTTACCCGGCCATTGACCACCTTAAAGATATGACATGGGCTGTAAAGGCCATATACGACCACAATATTGCGGCTGCCCACATCCCCTCAGGGGCCAAAATGTTCCTCAAGAGATACATCAAAGAGGGTACTATTACACACAAAATGGCAAAGGCCGTGCTCAATCTGATACGCTAAACAAAATTATAAAACACCCCCTGTGTTGACAGTCAAACCCGTCTTCTGTTAATGTATCTAAGCTGAGAATAAGGAGGAGGGTATATGCTGGCAAAAGGCGAAGTCATAACATGTAAGTTAATCCCAAAGCCAGAACATTATGAGACCTCCGTATTTGCGGTCGAGGACGATGGCATAGTAATAAAGGTCGGGGCTGAGGTAGCGGAGCATTTCAGAAAAGGGCTGCATCTTGTGATTTCCACTGAGATGATAGATTATTATACTGAAGTCTCTTTTGTGGACGGTCAATATGTGCACTTGCGGATGCTTGGCACTGAACATCGCGATTTCTTCCGCGTAGACGATTGTCTGTCTATAGTTATAAAGAAAATAAATAGTGTGAGCGCTCATAAGAAATCAAAGATTATCTCGGAGTTTGGAAAAGAGATGTCTGACCTCAGAAGCTATGCTGTGGACATACCTGACGAGAACGTAAGCCCGGTGCTTTGGAAGATGCTGCTTGATATTGATATGAAGCTGGGATTGATTTTAGACAAACTCTCGCTTGAAAAAGAGGGACTGGCCGATGCCGAGGAGAGGGAGGTCAATATCAGCGCCTCCGGCGTTCGTCTGGCATATCCACACAAGTTTGATGAAGGGGATTTGGTCGAGGTGAAGATGCTTCTGCCGTCGTCGCCTCCTGTAGGTCTTATTGTTTATGGGAAGGTTGTCATGGTGGCCTGTATGGAGCAAAGCGACTGCGAGCTGTCCATTAATTTTATCAACATTGAAGAAGACGTAAGGGATGAGATAATACGATATACGCTGAACAGGCAGAGGGAGATACTTAGAAAACAACGCGATCATCTCTACAAGGATGTAAGTGTGGACAATGAAAAAAGAAAGCAATAAAATAACGGCGGTATAGAATATGACAGTAATCATAGGCATGGTAATGGTGATAGGGGCAATACTTGGGGGCTATTTGATTGAGCATGGCAATGTTGCGCTCCTGCTTAATCCTCCCGAACTTCTGATAATATTCGGGGCGGCAATCGGTTCTTTGGTTGTTGCAACTCCAATGAAGGTTATTAAGGGATTAATTTCGGGACTCAAATCTATAATGAAAGAGGCCGGTTACACGAAACAGCAATACTTAGAGATGTTGTCGCTGCTTTTTATTGTGTTTTCCAAGGTGAGAAAGGAGGGACTGATATCCATTGAGCAGGATGTGGAAGATCCAGAGAAAAGCCCAATGTTTTCAAAGTACCAGAGCGTTATACACAATCATCACGCGCTGCGGTTTATTTGCGATAATTTAAAGGTAATCATAACGACAAATATGCCGCCGCATGAGCTTGCTGACTTGCTCGACATAGATATCGAGGTCAATGCCCATGAGGAGGCGATGCCGGCTCAGGCGCTTCAGAAGATGGGCGACGCCCTTCCCGGCTTTGGAATCGTGGCGGCGGTGCTTGGCGTTGTGTTGACGATGGAGAAGATTGCCGAGCCGCCCACCGTGCTTGGACACTGCATAGGGTCGGCCCTTGTCGGAACGTTTTTGGGCATATTATTGTGTTATGGATTTGTAGGGCCTATGGCGTCAAACCTTGAGACGAAGGCAAAGGAAGGGGAAATTATGTTTTACGTGATAAAGACGGCCCTGGTTGCCTTTGTGGGCGGGGCGGCGCCGCAGATAGCGGTAGAATCGGGAAGGAGGGCAATTCCCGGCGGTGACAGGCCGACATTTTCTGAGCTTGAGCAGGCAGTGAGGAAGTAGATGAAGGGCCAAAACATCATCATAAAGAGGAAGAAGAAGGGCGGGCATGGCGGCGCTCACGGCGGCTCGTGGAAGGTAGCCTATGCCGACTTTGTTACTGCCATGATGGCCTTTTTCCTCCTGATGTGGCTCCTGAATATGACCTCAGCCTCCAAGAAGCTCCAGCTTTCGACATACTTTAAGAATTTGAGCATGTTCTCTGCGATATCAATGTACTTTATAGGCCATGGAAAAGACATCGTGGAATCAAACGTTACCTCATCCCCGCGTGAGGTAAATGAAACTGTTGAAAACGCGTCTCCTCAAGACGATACTGATGTAGAAAAACTCAAAGAACTGCTTGAAGAGCTGAAGAAACAGATGAAGGCCACTGAAGAGAAGCTCAAGGCCGCCGCAAACGCAGAGGAGTTGAAGAAGCTTGAGCAGATAAAGGAAAATCTCAAAAAAGAGATGGGAAACGTGGAGGAAAAGATAAAAGACGCCACATCGCCAAATGGTCCTGCCATAGAGGCTGAAAAATTCAAGGAAAAACTGAAACGCGACATAGGCGAGCTGCTTAAAAAAGAAATTGGGGAAAAAGGTGCCGGCATAAAAGACCAGGTATTGATAGATGTCATAGAGGGCGGTATAAGAATCCAGATTATTGACAAGACCGGCGAGCCGATGTTTGCCCTTGGAAGCCCTGAGCTTACGACCAACGCAAAGAGGATTATGAAGGTAATAGCAAAGGATGTTCTTATACTGCGCGATATAAAGATCTCTATTGAGGGCCATACAGACGCGCTGGGTTATTCGTCCACTAAGTACACAAACTGGGAACTCTCCACCGACAGGGCGTCGGCTGCAAGGAGAGAGTTGGAGCAAAACGGCATTGATCCGGGGACTTTGTCAAGAGTAGCGGGGTTTGCCTCAACCGAGCCTCTTATAAAAAATAATCCTGACGATCCAAGAAACCGCAGAATAACTCTGATGATATATTCGACGAACGCGGCCAATTTACAGTCCGATGTGGTAAAAAAGAATGTGAAGGCCGCACCTGCGAAGGGCGATAATGCCAGCGCACAGGCCGAACTGCTCAGGAAGATTAAGGCCGCCGCTACAGGCGCCAACGCGGCCAACAGCACTTCTAATGCCCAGGGCGACCAGCTTGAAAAAAGTGTTAAAGCGGCGGTTGGCAATAATGAACATGCCAATATAAAAGTCGAGCCAGTGGATCTGCTTAAAGGTAAATCTGCGGGCAGCGGTAACAAGGAGGGAAAGCAATGAAAGGTCTTGCGGAGGTTTCGCTTCAGGATGGGATAATCATAGCGGTATATACAGGCGAGATGAGCATGGAGATAGTAAAGCAGGCGGCCGAGGATATTGAAGACCTTATTATCAAAGCCCAGAGCGCAAAAATCCTCTATAATACGTTAGAAATGGAGTCCCCCTCTATGAAACTGGCTATGGAGATGAAGGCGTTTGACGCCAAAATAAGGGATAAGATACAAAAAAGCGCTACGTTGGTGCCGGGTGCAGCAACCGCGTTTTTTGCCTCGATAGCATTCATATTGTCGAAAAACCACAAGATATTCCATAAAGACCTCGATGCGGCGCTTGCATGGCTTAAGTCCTGAGCGTATTGGTTATTTCAATCTCTCGATGGCGTCGCAAAGTTCGGTCAGGTCGGTAATCTTAATGCAGTTGACATCGTTAAATATCTTATTATCGGCGCTTGCTCTGGCAATGAACGGGACCTGATTTACCGCTGCTGCATTATAGTCGCTCATGGCGTCGCCGACATAGACGGCGTTTTCATAACTTATGCTATAAGTGGCGAGGATTTCCTTTACAATTTCGGCCTTCTTTTTTGGAGCGCCGTGGACTGCTTTAAAATACGTCTCCATATTTCTGCGTCTTATTATCTGTTCTATCTCATCCTGCGGCGTGGCGGTTGAGACGAAACAGGTATAAGTTTGTGCGGCGAAGTTATCCAAAAACTCCTTTGCCCCTTTCACATATGGCGCCTCCGCAACCTCATCCACAACGAGCGCGGCAAAGTGCCGGCAAAGCTCATTGAATTGAGCATCGGTAAGCGGTCTTTTTAATATTGTTTTATAAATATAGCGAAACTTATCGAATCTCGATACCCCCGTGTTATTCAGGTGAAATTCAACGACGCTGTCCATAACATCCTTGCCTTCCTGCTCAAAAACCCTTGCAAATGCCCGCGTCTTTATATCTACCGATTCGACAAGTACGCCGTCAAAATCAAAAATAATCGTATTAATCATCAAACACTCCCACAACGGTGCATGGAGCGCTGTCAAGCGCTTCAATACGCAGCGGCATCACAACCACTTCCCTTAATGAGGCAAGCCCCATTGTCAGGTTCATATCCTCGATCAGCAAAATTGGGGAGTTCTGCCCGTTCGGATCTAAAAAAGCCTTATGCGAAAGTCGGCCCAGCGTTCGGTCTGCGAAAGGAGAGACAGAAATCCAGTCAATGCCAACCGCACGCAGCCGCGGGTATCTGCTCCTTAATTGAAAGCCGACATCTGGGTCAATGCCTGGATTTTCCCTAACATACGCCTCAGCATGTCTGAGTTTGCACCAGTTTGACTGTATGAGCAGGAGGTCTGCCTCAGGCATTATCTCTATAGACATATTCAGCGCTTCTGAAGGGCGCAGGAAAACCTGCAGGACACAAGGACTCTTAAAAAACCAGTATTGCGGCGGGTACTCAGAGACCCTCATGCCGTTGTCAAAAAAGTGGTTTGGGGCGTCCACATGCGTACCCCAGTGGTTTTCCATTTGAAATGAAGATACATTTGCAGAGTCCCCTCTGGCAATTGATTTACACCTGTGAATCCCGATAGATCCATAGCCGCCGTAAACGGGATTCGATCCCTCTGCCGACATGTGAGACAGGTATTCGTATCTCATTGTCAGGACTTGTCTTTGCCCGCCGACATTTGACGCTGTGTTTCATTATACAGGTTGTGGATGGTCTCAAGGATGCCCTGCCCCAGATCAATGTAGGTGTGTGAAGTCAAACGTCTGCCCGTTTTTGGGGCAAAGGTATATGGGGTTATCTCATAGTGCAGGTTAGTGTCAGATGGAAGGAATTCAAGTTCGATTTTGTTTTCAAACATCTCCTTAACCATGTAGAGCAAGTCCTTTATTCTCATCCTTTGATTTCCTGTGATGATTATGTGCTGATTTGCAAACTCCTCATCGAGTATCTCCACGCTTCCACTTGCCGCGTCATGAATATGAATATACTCACGGAGTTCTTCGCCGTCGCCGTATCTGGTTATCTTTCCTTCTTTCAATGCCTGTGTCAGCATGGTATAGATGATGTTTCTGTTGTCTGCCCGCGGACCATAGAGAGAGCCGAAGCGAAGTATCGTATAAGGAAGACCAAACAGTTCCCGGTAGTTCTCGATTAACAGCTCACAAGCCTGTTTCGTGCTTCTGTATATAGAGCCTGCCTTGCTGTATACATAGAGTGAACTGGCAAAAACAAATCTCTTTACCTTTGCCTTTCTGCAAGCCTCCAGTATAATTGCGTTGCCAAGTATATTGCACCGGACTCCTTCAAGCGGGTCTTCGCTTGCCTGTCCTATATCTGCTATACCGGCAAAATTATAGACATAATCGCACCCATTGACAACATTCTCAACAGTCTTTTGGTCTAAAATATCGCCGACAACCATTTTTTGGCCCGCACTCAGGTATTGGGATTGTCTAATGTCATAGATAATCACCTCGTAACCGGATGCGTCAAGGACATCGGCCACATGCGAACCCATGAAACCCGCACCCCCGAATACTGTAACCCTTCCCTGCTTAGACATTTCTTTGAAGGACCTTTGACAATTGCTTATAGTTCTTGCAGGGCAGTGTTGCGGCTATTGATATCTTTGCATTTTTCAAATTAATGTCACTTATGAATTGAGGCCAAACCATCGTCTATACTATCATAACCTCTTTAGAAATATCTACGTTTGCCCTGGGGTTGTGACATTGGACATTGACAATTCAATTTGCAATTTGATAGACTGCCAAGAGGCTGATGACAGGCCGGAGCGCCGGGACCGTTTGAGCGGCAACGTTGAGAATAATTGAAATACAGGAGGTAGTGGCATGAGTGACAAAAACGATGACGCAAAGGCGGCTGTAAATCAAAAAGGACCTGAAAAGGCTAAAGAGATTGAGCACTTTGGCGGGCCGATTGGCCTCGATATAGGTACGACGAACATTGTCTCAGCCCGTACCAGAGGCTCAAGCGTTCATATAACTAAGCAGTTAAACGCGTTTTTCACAGTCCCTGCGTCAAAGATTACCGGCATGACGCTGCTCAAAAACGATGTCCTGTATTTTTCGCAGGGCGGCAGCTATTACATAATCGGCAATGCGGCTGATACGTTTGCCAATACATTTAACACAGACACGAGGCGTCCGGTAGAGAGCGGCCTGTTAAGCGCAAAAGAGGACGAGGCTCTGAATGTGATTCAGTCTATAATCAAAACGCTTGTCCCGCCTCCAAAGAATCAGGGAGACCTCGTATGCTATAGTATTCCCGGCGACCCCATTGATACCAAGATATCTGTTTTACATCATGACACCATTCTCAAGCGTACGCTTCAGGACATGGGATACACCGCAATTGCAATAAACGAAGGCTTTGCCGTAATAATGTCCGAACTTGCCGATGAGAGTTATACCGGCATAGGGATAAGCATGGGCGGCGGGATGTGCAACGTGTGCTTTTCATATCTGTCCGTGCCGGTGTTTTCATACAGCATTCAAAAGGGCGGCGACTATGTCGATGCAATGGTAGGGGCGGCTGTAGGCGAATCGCAGACAAGAATTAAACTGATCAAAGAAAAAGAGCTTAATCTCTTGAAAGACCCTAAGAATAAGATTGAGACTTCGCTGTCAATATATTATGAGGACCTTCTTGAGACTCTGATTCTCAGCATACAACGCGTCGTAACTACATCGGAGAGCGTACCGAGGCTGACAAAACCTATATCGGTTGTCCTAAGCGGCGGCACCGCGATGCCTGTCGGCGTACGTGAGAAATTTGAAAAGCTGCTCAAGGCAAACCGTCTGCCTCTTCAGTTCTCATCGGTGAGAATGGCTGAAGACCCCTTGAATACTACAGCAAAGGGCGCTCTGCAGCTTGCCATCGCAGAGGAGAAATAGAGCTTGAATGGCCATTCCCATACTGGTCTTCTCTACCGATAAGACAAGGGGCAAGTTATTCTCAAGGATAATTGAAAGCAATGGCTTTAATGCGAAGCTTTATAACAACAGCGCCGACCTCGATTATGCTGTCAGGACGCGAAGGCCGCACATAATTGTCTTTGACGCAAGACATTGTCAGCCAAGGGAGTTTCAGTTAGTAGAGTCGTTTCCCGGCAGATTTCCCGATGCCGAGATTATCCTGATTACCTCTGCCGCGGAGTTACCCTCATTTATCTCCGCGGGTTTCAAAGGTGAAAACTGCTTCTCAGACCCCATCAATCCAGAAGAGATTTCTCTGAAGGTCAAAGAGATTTATTTTATAAAAAATAAGGCGTTTCTGAGGATTAAGACATATTTTGTTTTATTAGGCGTCTTGCTTAAGGGCATTTTCTCGGGAGACCGCGACAATCCATACATAGTATTTACGAAGAAGATTATTCTGGCAGGGGCGGCGGCCTTGTCTGTCATGGTTGGGATAGCTGGAGGTTTTATATTTTATAGTATGTCAGATCTTCCAAAAGTACAGCTTCTGGAGAGCTATGCCCCGTTTGAGTCATCATTTCTGTATGCCGCAGATGGAACGGAGTTGGCAGAGTTTTATCTGGAGAGGCGTAAGTTCGTGCCGTTTTATAAGATACCAAAACATGTAAAACAGGCATTTATCGCCGTTGAGGACGCGCGATTTTATGAACATCACGGGATAGATTTTATCAGGACTTTCGGGGCATTTGTTAATAATCTCAGGGCTGGAGACACTGTCCAGGGCGGCAGCACCATCACTCAACAGCTTGCCAAGATGCTGTTTTTGACCCCTGAGAAAAGCCTCTCCAGAAAGATAAAAGAGGCCGCTATCTCAATGCAGATTGAGAGCCGGTACAAGAAAGACGAAATACTGGGCTTTTACCTGAATCAGGCGTATTTCGGCGCTCGCGCCTATGGCATAGAGGCGGCGTCGCAGACATATTTCGGGAAAAAGACCGAAGACCTGGGCGTTGCCGACGCAGCCATGCTTGCCGCCCTTCCCAAGGCGCCCTCTGTATATTCTCCATTTACGAACCCTAAGAAGGCGTTGATAAGGAGAAATCTTTCCCTGAAATCTATGCTTGACAGGGGATTCATAGACAGGCAGGCCTATGCGGCGGCTGTCAAAGAACCTGTGCCTGAGTATGTCAACAGAAAGAAATACACGGCGCCATATTTTGTCGAATACATTCGCAGCGCGATGGAACAAAAATTTGGCGACCGCCTTTACACCGCCGGCTTTAAGATATACACCACGCTTGACCTTCCGTTACAGAAAAAGGCCGAGAAAGCCACAGCCGATGGGAGGGCGGCGTTTGCTAAGGCGGGGCTTGGCGATGTTGAGGCCGCCCTAATAGCCGTAGATTTAAAGACCGGGGCTATTAAGGCAATGGTTGGAGGTTCGAACTATCAGAAGTCGCAGTTTAACAAGGCAACGCAGGCTGCAAGGCAGACAGGTTCTGTGTTTAAGCCGATTGTGTATCTGACAGCGTTTAAAAACGGCTACAGTCCTGACGATATGATTGACGATATGGAGGTGACGTACTCATCCAGCGATGGCAGGCAGCAGTGGACGCCGCACAATTATACAAGAAAATACTATGGAAGAGTAACCTTAAGGACAGCGCTGTCGCACTCTTTGAATGCGGCAACCGTAGCACTGGCAAACATAGTCGGTATGGACAAGGTAATTTCAACCGCCAGGACAATAGGCATAACAAGCAATATATATCCACATCTGCCTGCCGCCATCGGGGTCTCGGAGATGACGCTGCTTGAATTGACTTACGCCTACACGACCTTTGCAAATGGGAAGTCGTTTATCCCGATGGTTTACGAAAAGATAACTGACAGATACAATATAAAGGTCGAGGACAATGCCCCTAAGGGCGTTCAAACCATTGACCCTGCCAATATAGCGAAGATGCACGATGTGCTTGGCGCAGTTGTCACAGAGGGTACGTCGGTTGCGGCGAAGTCTCTGAACAGGACGGTATATGGCAAGACCGGCACGACAAACGATTACAAGGACGCGTGGTTTATTGGTTTTGACGATAACATGACCGTAGGCGTATGGGTAGGCAGGGACAATAACCGCCCGATAGGCGAAGGCATGTCAGGGTCGCGCGCCGCCCTTCCGATTTGGATTAATTTTATGAAGGAAGACTGATGTTACAGACGAGTAATAGGGCTAAACATCATCGCTTTGTCCTGGTCAAAATAGACAAAATGGTTTATTGAAATGTTTTGTTCCAAATTATGCATAAATATATGGCTTTCCCTGATGTGGTCAACAACAAAGCCTTTACGCCTCAATGCTTTGACGATATCGTTTCCAGAGAATGTTTTGCTCAAAGCGCCATATCCACTTCTTTCAAAATGACATCGGGTCTTGATTTTATCTGATTCAGTTTTTCAAACCCTTCTATATAAGTATGTATGGCTTCTTTGGCATTTTCAACGGCCTGTTCTTCGGTATCGCCTTGTGAAAAACAGCCGTCCAATGCAGGGACTGTCACGTTGAAACCACCGTCATCGTCAGGCTCAAGGATTATATTGAATTTCATAATAAAAATCTCCTCTTAATTTATTTTCATATTTGCTGATAGCCGGCATATCGTTAAGTTGGTGGCTATCAGGGACACATGCAATTGCTGTTCTTCATTACCCAGCTGATTTCAAATTGCAGAGGCCGTCAACACAGGCGTCTGCGTTTTTAATCGCCCTGCCTATGACGCTGCGGCTGTATATGCCGAATGCCCCGTAAAATAAATCCAGTCTGCTCATGCGCCGCAGTATATAGTCCACCGAGTAGAACCCTCTCATCGCCTTGAGCGTCTCAAAGTGCAAATCATTGGCCGTTATTGCCACAGGCTTATACACCACATGGTGGATGTCGTATTTTGACCAATCGGTGTGCAGGAGCCTGTTTTCGGCTATAAAGTCGTCATAGACCTTCGTGCCCGGCAGCGGCGTTAAAATCATATACTGCACAGAATCTATCCCCAGCGATGTCGCAAACTCCGTGGTTTTGTGAATCGTCTCCACCGTGTCAGTGTCGCTTCCAAAGACAAACATGCCGTGGATTTTTATCCCGTGCGCCTTAATCTTCTTTATACTTGTGATGTTATCCTCAAGCGTCTGCTTCTTTTCGTAAGCCTTGAGCGCCTCAGGGTTGATGGACTCAAAACCAATGCATACGGTTGGCTTGCCAGTCTTAGCAATTACCCTCAGCAGCTCCTCGTCTTTTGCAATATCGGGGCGCACCATCGCCGACCATCGCGGCTTCAGGCCAATTTCGGTCATCCCCTGAAGGATTAGCTTTGTCCTTTTTTTATTAGCGGCAAAGTTATCGTCAACAAAGAATATAGGGGATTGAGATACCTTCACACGCTTTCTAAGCTCTCCCATGACAGACTCAACCGACCTGAACCGGTATGCCCGGCCAAACATTGGCGACACAAGGCAAAATCGGCAGTCAAACGCACAACCACGCGATGTGGCAATGGGAAGTATATTGGAGTTCTTCCACTTATGCACAAGGCCGAAGTTAGGAAGCGGCAGCGTGTCGAGGTCTTTGACAAACTCCCCCTGCGGGTTATGCACTATATCGCCGACAGTGTTTCTGTAGGTCAGGCCGCCTATGGTCTCAATTGACGGCCTGCCGACCTCAATATAATCTACAAGGGCGGGCAGCGATATATCCCCCTCGCCGCGAATAACAAAATCCACATGTCCCATCGCCTCCTCAGGCATAAACGTCGTGTGAGCGCCCCCGATTACGACAATAATGCCAAGCTTCCTAAGCCTGTCCGCAATGGCATAGGCAAAGTGCACGGTCGAGGTGATAGTGGATATGCAGACGATGTCGGATTTCTCTATGAACCGCCAGTCCGGCCTTGCAATGTCCTCGATAAACACCCTGACATTATGGCCGCGGTCTGCCAGTATTGTTGACAGCAGCACCGCCCCGACGCGCGGAATAGGAAAACGCCTGAATATGTTGGACTCTGGCGAGCGAATCTCTATAAACGAAATATTTTTCATCTGATAATCTCCATTGCTTCAATTTAATAAACGGCGGCGGCAGACACTGCATATAAGAATACCACTGATTGTTAAACTTTGTCCATAGACGCTTTAAAGATAGCAGCGAAAGACAGAATGGATGCGCAAGTATAATTGTAAAGCAGCACATAACAATACTTGATTATTATTATTAAATATTACTTGACAAACAGATTATCATGTGTTATACTTAAGCAGTGAAGATTAGCCGCCGTGTACGGCTTAATAAATGAGAGAACAATGAGGGCGATATGTCAGCATCGGAGATGAAAGATCATTACGCAACGCTGGGCGTTGCCAAGGCCGCCAGTCATGACGAGATTAAAAAGGCGTACAGGAAGCTGGCGAGGAAGTGCCATCCTGACCTGAATCCGGGAAGCAAGGAATGCGAGGTGAAATCCAGAGAGATAAACGAGGCATATGACATACTGGGAGACGAGAAGAAGCGCAAAGAATACGACCAGGCAAGGCTCAATCCCTTTGGCACAGGCGGCAGGACGTTTAGCGCAAGGAATTTTGGGGGCAAGCGGAATGAGGCAGATTATGATTTCGGAGGATTTGGAGACATATTCTCGGATGTGTTCAGATTCAACGCCAGAACTGACAGACATACTGCATCCCATGCGGCTGAAAGGGGCGGCGATGTGGCTTCTGAAATGACGCTGACACTGAAAGAGGCATATACGGGCGTGACAAAGTCGCTCAACATAAGGCGCGACGAGGTCTGCGGGAGCTGCGGCGGAGGCATACAAAGCTGGACTTGCAGCGTATGCGGCGGTACAGGCGCTGTTTCCTCATCTAGTACGATGAAAGTCAAAATCCCGGCGGGCGTTGACACCGGCAGCAAGGTAAGGCTGCGTGGCAAGGGCGGCGTCTCAGGCGGTTTTGCCGGGGATGTAGTCATTGAAATCAAGGTCTTGCCACATCCTTTATTCAAAAGAAAGGACAATGATCTTTATATAGATCTGCCGGTAACATTTGCTGAGGCCGCTTTAGGGGCAAAGATAGAGGTGCCGTCGCTTGACGGCGCCGCTGTGATGACCCTTCCCGAGGCAGCGCAAAGCGGCAAGGTATTCAAACTAAAAGGCAAGGGAATGCCGCTTCCTAAGGGTGGCGGATATGGCGATTTATATGTTGAGGTGCAGGTTGCCGTCCCAAAGAAGCTGACGAAGAGACAGAGGGATCTGATAAAGGGCCTTGATGAGTTATACGAGGAAAACGTCAGAGATGGCCTTGAGAATCTGTCCAAGGGGGAGAAAGATGAGTAAGAGGGATGATAGCAGCCGTCCGCTTTATGTAATCAGCGTAGTGGCGGAGATGTTTGACCTCCACCCCCAAACGCTGCGGCTCTATGAACGGGAGGGGTTTATCGCTCCGGCGAGGCAGAATAACCAGCGCAAGTACTCGGACGAAGACTTAAAGCAGCTTGAGTTTATAGTTGACCTGACAAGAAAGCTGGGCGTAAACAAGGCCGGGCTTGAGATAATCATGGACATGCGCGGCAGACTTGACGCGATGCGTAAGGAGATGGAGGGGATTATGGATTATCTTGAGGAAGACACAAAGAGGCATTTCCAGAACAGACTGCAAGAGATATTTTATGGTGATCGCAGATGATGGACAAGCTGACGATAAAAAGCCGCGAGGCCCTCAGAGACGCCCAGTCAATTGCCGGTGGCAAGGGCAATCAGGAGCTTCAGCCTGAGCACCTGCTCTTTGCCCTGACAGCGGACAAAGAGGGCACGCCGACGCTGATTCTTGCAAAGGCGGGCGCAAACACTGATAGATTAAGGGCAGAGCTTGATGAGGCAATAGACAGATTTCCAAAGGTATCGGGGGCGCAGCCCATGGGACACCTATACCTGTCTACAAAGCTGAGGGATGTCTTTGACGAGGCAGAGGCAAGGGCTGCGCACATGGGCGACGAATATGTCAGCGTTGAACACCTGCTATTGGGCTTATGTCATAAGGGTGGCAGCGCTTCTGAACTCCTGCTTGCCCACGGCGTCAATAATGATACGCTTCTTGCCGCTATGATGGTATTCAGAGGGACGCAGCGCGTGACGGACGAAAGCCCTGAAGAGAAATATCAGGCGCTGAAGAAATATGGACGAGACCTCAGCGCCCTTGCCGCCAAAGGGAAGCTTGACCCGGTCATAGGCAGAGACGAGGAAATCAGGAGGGTAATACAGGTACTTGCCCGAAGGACAAAGAACAATCCTGTGATAATAGGAGAGCCTGGCGTTGGCAAGACGGCCATAGCAGAGGGGCTGGCCGGGCGCATAGTGGCAGGGGATGTGCCGCAGACGCTGAAAGACAGAACTGTCGTGGCGCTTGATTTGGGGGCGCTTGTTGCGGGTGCAAAGTACAGGGGGGAGTTTGAGGACAGGCTCAAGGCGGTAATAAAAGAGGTTGAAGGCTCCTCGGGCAAGATTATCCTGTTTATAGACGAGCTGCATACGCTTGTCGGGGCTGGGGCCTCAGAGGGCGCAATGGATGCCGGCAATATGCTTAAGCCGGCCTTGGCGCGTGGCGGGCTTAGGTGTATCGGGGCTACGACGCTCGATGAGTACAGGAAATATATAGAGAAGGACTCGGCCTTAGAGAGGCGTTTTCAGCCGGTTTATATCAAAGAGCCTACGGTTGCCGATACTATATCAATCCTGAGGGGACTTAAAGAACGCTATGAGATTCACCACGGGATTAAATTTAAGGACTCCGCCCTGATAGCCGCCGCAGTCCTGTCAAACCGCTACATTGCGGACAGATTTCTGCCGGACAAGGCAATTGACCTGATAGACGAGGCTGCCTCGAAGCTGCGCATGGAGATGGACAGTATGCCTGCAGAGCTTGATGAGTTGCACAGACGCGTGCGGCAGCTTGAGATTGAACGCGAGGCGATGAGGCGGGAAGACTCTGATGAGGCGGCCCGGCAGCTTGAGAAATTAGAAAGCGCTATCGTTGAACTTATTGACAAGCGCGACGAACTTCACAGCCGCTGGGCAGCGGAGAAAGAAATTCTCTCCACAATCAGAAAGATAAAAGAGCAGATTGAAGATGCAAGGACAGAGGCGGATGCAGCAGAACGCGAGGGCAGCCTCACCCGTGCCGCGGAGTTGAAATATGGCCGCCTCATTGAGCTTTCCAAGTCACTGGAAGAGGAAAACCGCCGACTTCAGAGCTGGCAGTCTAACAGCAGGATGCTCACAGATGTAGTAACCGAGGAAGACATCGCCTGGGTAGTGTCCAAGTGGACGGGCATTCCCATGCTGAGGATGCTTGAGGCGGAGGTGGACAAACTAATCCACATGGAAGACCGGCTGCGTCTGCGCGTAGTCGGCCAGCCCGACGCGGTGCAGATGGTATCAAACGCGGTAAGACGGGCAAGGGCGGGGATTCAGGACCCAAACCGCCCAATAGGTTCGTTTATATTCTTAGGGCCAACCGGCGTAGGCAAGACCGAGCTTGCGAGGGCGCTTTCAGAGTTTCTCTTTGACGATGAGAATGCCTTAAGGCGCATAGACATGTCCGAGTATCAGGAAAAACATTCGGTATCTCGCCTGATTGGCGCCCCTCCGGGCTATGTAGGCTATGACGAGGGCGGGCAGCTTACGGAGGCAGTAAGGAGGCGGCCATACAGTGTTGTCTTGTTTGATGAGATAGAAAAGGCGCATCCAGAAGTGTTTAACGTACTGTTGCAGCTGCTTGACGACGGCAGGCTCACTGACGGGCACGGCAGGACAGTGGACTTTAGAAACACCGTTGTTATAATGACCTCAAACATAGGAGGTTCATATATCCAGGAGCATTTGCAAAACCCCGATTTACGCCATGATGAGAGCGGCGTCAGGACAAAGGTCATGGCAGAGCTGCGGGCGATTTTCAGGCCGGAGTTTCTCAACAGGGTGGACGAGATAATAATCTTCAACCCGCTGACTAAAGACCTGATAAAGCGCATAGTGGATATTCAGCTTTATAGAATGAGACGGTATCTGAAAGACAAGCACATAGACATAATGCTTTCAGAAAGGGCAAAAGAGGCAATTGCAGAGGCTGGTTATGACCCCGTCTACGGGGCAAGGCCGTTAAAAAGGGCGCTTCAAACGGAGATACTAAACCCATTGGCGCTGAAGATAATCGAAAAGTCAGTAAACGAAGGCGATAAGATACAGGTTGACTACGTCTACGGCAAGATGGTATTCTCATTAGTAGAAGTGGCGGGGTTGGAGTAGAAAAAAAGGGGGGCGGTTCATGGCAGAAGGGAAATTATTCTATAATCGCTTATATGACAGACTGACGGATGTTTTTTTTCAAACAGACACAGATGGCAGGGTGATGTTTATATCTGATTCCATCGGGAGATTGACAGGTTTCAGTCTCGATGAGATAAAATTAAGAGGAATGTTTAGGGAATTATTTGCAGACCCAGGCCAGGCGGCGGGGTTTATTGATTCTCTAAATGAAAAGGAAAGCGCAGAGGATGTTGAGCTGCTTATGAAAACACACAGTGGTGTCCCGCTATGGGTGTCGGTAAGTGCATATTATTTCAGGGACAATGGCTCGCCGACTATCGGCGGCACGGCAAGGGACATAACAAAATATAAAGAATGCCGGGATGACTACGAACTGCTTAGACAAAGATGCCAGAAGACGGCAGGGCTTGCGCATGAATTAAATAACCAGCTGACAGCCGCCTCTCTGAATATACAAATAATATCTCAGAGACTGGACTCATCTTCAAGGTCGGAGGCCATTACGCAAAAACTCGAAACTCTGCAGAGAAACATTGACAATGCCGTCTCAATGGCAAAACAGATGTTAGCGATTCCGGTGGCCGACCCCGCAGGGGTAAGTTTCGCAGGCAGGTATATCGGATGAGAAAAATCCAACTAACAAGTTTGTCAGGATAAAGGAGAGTGAAATAGTGAAAAAAGTTCTCATCGCAGACGACAACGCCGAACTAAGAGAGACCATAGCCGAGGTGCTGAAAGAAGCGGGGTATTATACAGAATTTGCAGTTAACGGCAAAGAGGCTGCTGCAAAGGCTGCAGAAACTGATTTCGACGTCGTGCTATTAGACATGCTTATGCCGGTTATGAAGGGGGCAGAGGCGCTATCGGAAATAAAAAAGACAAGGCCATCAACCAGGGTAATCGCAATGACCGCGTTTTCAACAATGGAAAACGCAGTTGAGACAATAAAAAGAGGGGCGTCTGACTATATCTCAAAACCTTTTAAAATTGAGCAGCTGCTTATGGTGGTGCGCCGCGAGATAGAAGAGCTTGGATTTGAAAGCGATACTGTTAACATTGATCTTGACCGCACTATGAACTGCCTTGCCAACCCGATCAGGCGCAATATCATTAAACTCCTTCACCGTAACAAAGAGATGCGTTTTATGGAACTCAACAGGGAACTCGCCATGGATGACCACACAAAGCTAGTCTTTCATTTAAAAATCCTTAGAGAAGCCGACATTTCCACTCAGGACAAAAACAAGAACTACATGCTGACCCAAGAGGGATTGCGGGTGTTTCAGTGCCTTATGCTTATTGAGAACTATCTTTCGCCTCGCCAATAACGCCGCTTCGCGCCGCACGTGAATTATTATTCACATGCGGCGTTCATTGGACAACAAGATTTATCTTGCATTGTGCCTTTATTTTCAATTAATGTATAAACAGGATATGGTGATGGAGAGACAAAGAATAGATAGAGTGATTACAAGAAAGGGGGCAGTTTATTTTCTTCCTTCCCTAAAAAAGCGCCTATGTACATTTGTATGGTGGTTTGCCTTAGAAACTTCCTCCCCTGTTTCGATAGGGGCGAGCCGCCACCCGTAAACTGCCCTCTCCCCCCCAAAAAAACGGAGGTCTGTCTTATCTCGGGAGGTAAGACAGACCTTTTTAATTTTTTTTTCTGGGGTACTTGACAAAAGGTGAACGTGTGTATACAATAGAGGTATGAAGAGAATAGAGAAGCAGTTAAAAGCCTCTGGCAAGCAGCCAAAAATGACGGAAAAGCAAGCGAAAGTGCTTGAATTTATTAAAGATCACTTGTCGCTCAAGGGCTATCCTCCCACAATCAGGGAGATTTGTAAGGGATTTGGGTACTCAAGTCCTCTGTCGGCCAAGCAGCATGTGGACACGCTGATACGCAAGGGTTATCTGAAAAAAGACGCATCCAAGCAGCGCGCCATTGAGGTTACAGGCATAATACGGCCAAACACTGTGAGATTGCCAGTGGTTGGGCGTGTGAGGGCAGGCGAGCCGACGCTTGCGGTTGAGGATATAGAAGATTATGTCGCGGTTGATAAAGGTTTTTTAAACATCGAGAAAGGCTTTGCCCTACGCGTAACAGGGCAGAGTATGATTGAGGCCGGAATCGGCGAGGGCGACATAGTATTTGTGGACTCAGACCGTACCGTCAGAGACGGCGACATAGCAATTGTTCTTGTGCGGGATGACGAGGCTACGATAAAGAGGTTTTATCATGAAGGCGACACGGTGAAGCTCGTTCCTGAGAACAAGGACATGCAGCCCATAATGCTCAATGCCGCGGATGTGCGCGTATTAGGGCGCGTAGCCGGTCTGATGAGAAGATTTCAGGGCTGACCAAGCGCTGCTCTTCCTTGCATCAGCTTAATCTGCCATCAATTAACTTGCGCGTTGTTTGCCGTTAGCTCTATCGCGCTGGATGTACCCGGTCCGCCAGCATCGCTTACTAGTATAAGTAATTCTAAGTTGCAGTCATATGAGCTATTTTATCATTCCAGCAAAAGCAGCAATCCAGTCTTTTATAAGACGTCATAAGGACTGGATTGCCGATAGTATTCGGCAATGACAGACGAGAAGATATCGTATTACTTTTATGTACGCAACTTGGTATAACGTTTTACTTTGATACCGCGTTTAGGTTATGCTATAGCAGATTCGCGCGTTGAATGAATATGCTTAGGGAATTATTCATAAGAAAATTCGCAGTGATAGACGAGCTAAGGATGGAACTCCATGAGGGTCTTAATGTATTAACCGGAGAGACCGGTGCGGGGAAATCCATAATCGTTGACGCCTTAGGGCTTGTCTTAGGACAGCGCGGGCAGGCTGACTTTATTAAAACCGGCGCGAAGGAGACAACGGTTGAGGCCATATTCGACCCTGCCCAACACGGGGCGGCTGAAGCGCTGGGAATTGACGTCTCAAATGGGTTGGTCATGCGGCGCGTGGTGTCGTCAGCCGGAAAGAATCGCTCATTTATAAATGATTCCTCTGTGGGAATTGCCTCCCTTGCTGAGGTGGGCGCGGCCCTTGTTGATATTCACAGCCAGCATGAAAACCAGAGCCTGATGTCAAAGGCCAGGCAGATGCGTCTGCTTGATTCATTTGGAAAGATAGAAGACGCCGTAAAGGAATACTCAACGCTGCTTGCCAAATACCGCACGATGCTGGATGACAAAACGGCCCTTGAGGAAAACGTCAAAGACAGGGGCAGGCGTATGGAAAACCTCAGATTTCAAATAGATGAGATAGACGCTGCCGCACTGGATATCAAAGAGGCCGAGGCGCTGTCAAAAGAGCGGGTTGTGCTTGCCAATCTTACTACGCTTAAAGAGCTAAGCGAGAGCGCCTATGAGATACTTTATAAAAGGGACGGGGCAATTGAAGACCAGTCGGCGGTTGTCGTGGACAGCCTTGAGAAGCTGGCGAAGATAGACGAAAGCGCCGCGGAGATTGCCGCAATGGCAAAGGAGGCGCAGTCTTACATAAAAGAGTTGGCTGTGATGCTTCGCCGTTATAAGGACAGCATAGACTTTGTGCCGGGACGGCTTGACTCCATTGAGACGCGCATGGAGACAATAAGAAAAATGGAGAGGAAATATGGCGGGACAATTGAGGATGTTTTAAACTTCAGAGACCGCGCCGCCTCAGACCTTGACGCACTGGCATTGGTGAACGATAAGCTCGATTTAATCGAAGGGGAAATAACAGCGGCAAAGAGCAGTCTTGAAGCAGCGGCAGAGCAAATTTCAATAAAGAGGGCAGAGACGGCAGTACGCCTTGAGACAGAGATATCAGAAACTCTGAAAGATTTGGCCCTGCCTAAGGCGCGTTTTGAGATATGCCTTACCGTTAACAGAAACGAGGACGGCTCGGTAATATTATTAAATGACGGGGCGGACTCATTGGAATTTCTATTCACTGCCAATCCCGGGCAACCTCTGAAGCCTCTTCAAAAGATAGCCTCAGGCGGCGAACTCTCAAGGGTGATGCTTGCCTTAAAGAGCGCCTTTGCAGAGTATGATGATATACCGGTGCTTGTATTTGATGAGGTTGACGCCGGTATTGGGGGCGAGACGGCAGAACGTGTTGCGGACAAACTCAAAGAATTGTCAAAAAGCCGCCAGGTCTTATGCGTAACGCACCTTCCACAGATTGCATCGAAGGCGGATAACCATCTGATGATTAGCAAACATGTGGCTGAACATGCAGTAGAAATAACCGTAGAGAACTTGCAGGGGCAGGACAGGCAGGTAGAGCTGGCGCGGATGTTAAGCGGCAGCATAACTGAAATATCGCTGGAGCACGCCCGTGAACTTCTGAGAAAAGGTGGAAAAGACTGATGAAAGGAAAGATAACGATAAGCAAGGAACTGTGCAAGGGGTGTACTTTTTGCGTAACGGCGTGTCCTAAGAAGATACTCCGGCTAAGCAAAGAGTTCAACAGCTCAGGGTACTTTCCCGCAATTGTAGACAATATGGAGCTGTGCACAGGCTGCGCAATGTGTGCCGAGATGTGCCCTGAAATAGCCATAGAGGTGTGGCGGGAACAATAGAGTGCGGTTGCAGTTTTATCGCACCAAATAAATAGCCGCCACAATTACGCCGACAGCTATAACAGCACGGCGTAGTATTAACGGCTTTATCCAGCCGGACAGTCGGCCTCCTATAAATCCACCCAAAAGTGCGCAAACAGCCATAACAATGGCGGCAGACCAGACAACCTTCCCTGTGAATACAAAAAAGGCAGCGGCGGCTATATTAATGCTGAATGATACAGCCTGCTTCAGTGCATTCAGATGCGTAAATGACTCCTCGATGGAAAGTCCAAGCACTGCAAGGACGATAATACTGACGCCGGCACCAAAATAGCCTCCATAAACTGCGGCAGGAATTAGCGGCAATACTTGCCAGGCCTTGGCAATGGCGGCACTCTGGCGGCCCTGGCTGCGTTTCATAACCCATGCACGAGTCCTGTCCTGAAATGCCAGTAAACCCACGGCCATAAGGATAAGGTAGGGCACAATGCCCCGAAACACACTGTCATTGGTATGCAAAAGCAAAATGCCGCCGCCCACGCCGCCTAAGAGGCTTACCGGAAGCAGCACATATAACAAAGACCATCGGCCCTTCAGTTCCTTCATCTGAGCAAATGTAGCGCCAAGGTAACCCGGGCACAGGGCAACAGTGTTAGTTATATTTGCAGTGACAACAGGCACGCCGACGGCAGTCAGCATTGGAAATGTGATAAGCGTTCCTCCTCCTGCAAGGGCATTGACAGCGCCTCCTAATATTGCCGCCAATCCTACTAAAAGCAAATCAGCCGCGCTCATTGTCGAACTCTCATCTCAATATTTCAGGAAGATATAACATGGCCTTGATAGCAGCCTGCCTGTTGGCTTATATATCAGTTTCTACGGGTTTAACAGACCAGATATCGTCGGCATACTCTTTAATTGTCCTGTCGCTTGAGAAAAAGCCTATGTTTGCTACGTTTAGTATGGACATCTTAGTCCATGCCGTCTGGTCTTTATAAACTTGCGCGACATGTTCCTGGCACCTGGCATATGACTCAAAGTCAGCCATCACCATATACTGGTCGCCCTGGCTAAGAAGAGACTCTATGATAGGTTTGAAGATGTTTGCATCGTTTCCAGAGAAAAAGCCATTGCTAATCATGTCAACGGCCTGCTTAAGCTCGGCGTTTCGTTCATAATACTCATAAGGATTATAGCCGCATTGTTTTAACTCAGCCACTTTGTCCGCCGTCAGACCAAAGATGAAGATATTTTCTTCCCCTATGTGTTCTTTTAGCTCGATATTGGCGCCGTCAAGCGTCCCTATGGTCAGGGCACCATTGAGGGCAAACTTCATATTGCCGGTTCCTGAGGCCTCCGTGCCGGCCGTTGAAATCTGCTCTGACAGCTCAGCCGCCGGAAGTATCATCTCCGAGATTGAGACCGAGTAGTTCTCCATAAAAAACACCGTCAGCAAATGATTTGCCTCAGGGTCGTTATTAATCACACTGGCAATGGAGTTAATAAGCTTGATAATCAGTTTTGCCATAAAATATCCTGGGGCGGCCTTGCCTCCGAATATCACCGTTCTTGGTACAATGTTCTTTAATGCGGCGGCGTTGCCGCTTTTGACGGCGGCCTTTATCCGATTATAGAGAACTACGGCATGAATGGCGTTAAGCAGTTGACGCTTGTATTCGTGCTTACGCTTAAAATGGCAGTCAAATATAGAGTCGGTATTGAGCGATATCCCCTTTTTTTCTTTGAGGCAATGTGCCAGCAATCCCTTGTTTTCCTGCTTTATAGTGCGCCACTTTTTCTGAAACTCAATATTGTCGGCAAGCGGTATAAGCTTTTTAAGCTCGCTTAGCTCGTATACCCACGCATCTCCGATATGCTCGGTTATCAGCTCTGAAAGGGCAGGATTACAGAGCCTGAGCCACCTGCGCTGAGTGATTCCATTGGTCTTATTGTTGAATTTATTCGGCCAGTATTCATAGAAATCTCTGAACAATTCGTTTTTAATTATTTCTGAATGAAGTGCACTGACGCCGTTTACCGAATGACTTCCTACGATTGAAAGGTTGGCCATGCGTACTTTTTTCTCATCGCCCTCCTCAATAATGGACATGCGGCTCAGTTTACCGTTGTCGCCGGGGTATCTTTCCTCAACTCCTTTGAGGAACCGATAATTAATCTCGTATATAATCTCCAGATGCCGCGGCAGCACGCGCTCAAACAGCGGCACTGACCATCTCTCAAGCGCCTCCGGCAAAATTGTATGGTTGGTGTAGCCAAATGTCTCAGTGGTAATCTCCCATGCGGTATCCCAGTCCAACCCTTCTATGTCAATAAATATCCTCATCAGCTCTGCAATGGCAATTGACGGGTGCGTATCATTTAATTGAATAGCCGCTTTGTCCGAAAACTCCTTGAATGGTATGGGCCGCGGCCTGTTCTTCTTAAAACGCCTCAAGATGTCCTGAAGAGTGGCCGAGACGAAGAAATACTCCTGCTTCAGGCGCAGCTCCTTGCCTTCAAACACATTGTCGTTGGGATAGAGCACCTTTGAGATAGTCTCGGTAAGCACCTTGTCCTCAACAGCCCTTTCATAGTTGCCATGATGGAAATAGCTGAGGTCAAAGTCACGGGAGGACTTAGCCGCCCACAGGCGCATCGTATTGACCGTATTATTGTGATAGCCGGGAATGGCGGTGTCATATCCCAGGGCAATAACATCCTGAGTCTCTACCCAGTTACAGATTAATTTCCCCGTTTTGTCGGTGTATTTGTTGACCCTGCCATAGAATTTCACTACAAAAAGATATTCCGGCCTCTCAATCTCCCACGGGTTGCCAAAGCGAAGCCAGTTATCAGGTGTCTCTATCTGATGGCCGTTACGTATCTTCTGAAAAAATATGCCGTATTCATAGCGGATTCCATATCCATAGGCCGGTATTCTAAGCGTTGCAAGCGAATCCAGAAAACATGCGGCAAGCCTTCCCAGTCCGCCATTGCCAAGACCGGGGTCCCACTCAAGTTCTCTGAGGTCTTCAAGCTCAATTCCTATATCCTGAAGTTCCCTCTGAACCTCTTGATAAAGCCCCAGATTTACAAGGACATTGCCTAATGACCTGCCGATGAGAAACTCCAGAGACAGGTAATAAACCCGCTTTGAGTCCTTATTGTAGTATGTCTGCTGGGTTTTAATCCATTTCTCGACAAGCCTGTCGCGAACGGCAAGGGCAAGGGCCTTGTACTTGTCCCTCTGTGTGGCGGTGTATTCGTCCTTTGCCAGCGTGTACTTCAGGTGGCGCAGAAACGAGTCCTTAACCGTATCCCCCTCAGCAGTAGTCGTCACCTTTACAGGCGTACCTCTTTTATTCGCCGCCATAGCACTAACATTATACATAACATAATATTATTTGTCAAGTAAATAAATATTTTCATCGGCTATTATCCAATACTCAAAATAGTTTACCCAAATCGTTTCTTTATTCCCATTCAGCGGGACTTTATTTATCCATTCATACACATGACTACGGCCTTAAGGAGCTTGCACAGATGTTGGATGCAAATTATACTTTCCAGCCGCGAGTGCATAGACAAAACCGTAAGTCTATCAATATAATAGAATTGTCTCTTGGTCTGGTTTTTATAAAGAATGAAGACTATTATATTGTTGACAATATCCAATGTGTTTATGACCTTTGCGTGGTATGGACACTTGAAATTCAAGGACTCCCCGCTGTTTGTGGTGATTGTTATAAGCTGGGCTATTGCGTTTTTTGAGTATTGTTTTCAGGTTCCGGCCAATCGTTGGGGGCATGAGAGGTTCACAGCAGCAGAGCTCAAGACTATTCAGGAGATAATCACGCTGGTCGTATTTTGTGTCTTTTCAGTCGTTTATCTGAAGGAAGAGCTGAGGTGGAACTATGTCGTGGGATTTTTATTGATAGCGGCAGCAGGTTTTTTCATCTTCAAACAATGGTAGCGCAATATGGGAAACAGGGCAACCGGCAGATAATAACCAATCTCAGTCGGATAGCTGTAACGTACATTGGCGGTTGTCACCGCAGTTGTAACAATAGCGCTTATCAATGGACATGCTAAAAACGCTGCAACAATAAACGCCTCCCTGTCCATAAACCTCCGTCTGAATAACGCCGCAGCCACATACGCCATCATTATAAGATAAACAGCCGTCCACCAGATATTTCTGAATATAAGCCTATGGCAGCGCTGATATATTATGCTTGCCGCCATTAGAGGCGTCCTTATTTCAACCACAGCTACGGACGATGAGTTGTCGTCCGCAGCAGCATGAAACATTAATGCGTTTTTCATTTCAGGCGGATATGGACTTAGGTATTCGTTTAACGTCCATGCGATGACCGCCCTGTCAGAAAGCGGCAGGGCGTCTTTTGATTCTCGAATCGTGTTTTGGTAGGCGGCCACGGCGTAGGCCGAGTAGGGAATAATTTTATTGTATATATATGTGCCTCCGTTGATGTCGGCCTCTTCAAGCCTGATGTTGGTAAGATAATACGCAAACATCACGCCTACAAATTTCAGGTATATCAGAGGATGGCCCTTAATCTCTGCCATTGCTATCTCGTTTAAGACCGGATACAAGCCCATCAACGGTGTGGCAGGGTTAGGCGTGGGCGGCTTTATTGATTTGAGAAGCTCAAACGTAATGGCTAAGTTATATGCGTATGTCGTTCGGAATGTCTCGTTTAGCGCTTGAATATCCCATGAACTCATCACCGTGCGTCGTTGGTCCTCTGAGACCCTTTTGACTACACTTTCGGCGATTGCCTTATTGACATCGTCGGGGAATGTCTTGTCTGGCTTCATAAAAGGTATCGTAAGGCTGAACAGATTGTGCGGCCCAAATGGCGATACTGTGAATGAACCCAGAGTATAACGATTATAGCACGCAAGGATGACAAGCATAACGGCGCAAGGAATCGTAAATGCGGCTGTTGCCTTCCACGGGTAGCGGTTTCTCATCTGATATGCCACAGTTGCAGCCGCTACTAATAAGATGAATATCCCTGCCGGCCTTATCCAAATCATATAACCCATCAAACAAGAGGCCACCGCCCATGTCAACGCCCTTTTACTGTGAAAGGCGTTGATAAAAAATGAAAAGAACAACATCAGAAAACTTACATAAAGGCTCTCCGACATATAGTTTGACTCATACCAGAGAAAGGTTACAGATGTCGAATATGCCGCAATAGCACTAGCCGCATAGAGCGCCGCATCAGGATATTTCTTATATATCACATAGACCAGAAAAAGCAGCGAGGCAATGCTCAGGACAGTCTGCGTTATGACTATAGTTAAATTTGAGGGATTTCCAAAGAGTTTAAACAACAGAACTATAAACAGTGGATAGCCGGGCGTGCGATGGTCAAAGTACGGCAGGGTGCCGTTTAACATCCAATAAGCCGGTTTTGCGTATGTCCAACTGTCAGGCGTAAGCGTTACAATAGGATAGTATAGATAAAAAGGCAGCCGCGTCAACAAAAATGGCACTATGACTATCAAAAAGGCAAGTACGCCCCTGAACCTGTCAAAACGCGTGGAGACAGAGCAATTGCCGAGCGCCTTAAGCATTGCTGTCACAGCGTCAACTCGGCGGCGACAAGTAGCGCGCGGGATTTTCTGTAATGCACTTCATTATTTTGTCTTCGCCAAAGCCAAGCCGTATCAGCCGGGCTGCCGACTCTGTTATGGTAGAGGCGCCGCCCTGCAGGGTATTATTTGCATCGGTAATGCCTGTGCCCGCCGCTTCCCCAGTTTCTCTGACCGAGTCAGAGACTATGATTATCCTGTCTGCCGGTTTGGCGGCAAATATCAACTCAATCGCACCGTTATGAAGGTGATAGGGGTCGGCTATAACCTCAACGTAAATATCCCTGTTTGTAAGGCCAAAGCCGACAAGGCCAGGCTCTCTGTGGTGAAACGCAGAGGCAGCGTTAAACAAGTGAGTAATGCCGCGGGCGCCGGCCTGAAAGCCGGCCTCTGCCTCGGCATATTTCGCGGTTGAGTGTCCCATGCTAACAACGATTCCCCGTCTTGCAATCAGCCGTATCAGTTCAAGGGCGCCGTCAAGTTCAGGGGCCACTGTGATTATCTTTACAATGTCTTCAAAGCCTTCGATAAGTTTTGCAAGGGCATACTCAGATGGTTTGATGAATGCGGTACCTTTGAGGGCGCCGCACCTGAAGGCATTTAGAAAAGGCCCCTCCAGATGTACGCCGATGATAGCCGCCTGGCCGGTTACGCCGCCCTGCTGAAGCGTCATCGCCTCCTTTATAGCCTCCATGTGAAGGCGCATTGTTTGAATATCGTCCGCATAGACAGTGGGAAGAATTGCGTCAACGCCGGATCTCATCTGTATTTCGGCGATTTTCAGTATCTGTGCGGCTGACGATGTCCTTGTATCGAGGCCGGCTATCCCGTGTATGTGAATATCAATCTTTTTCATTGTGAAACATCCCCCTTGCGAAGCCCCTTATAGAGCAAAATCCCCGCAGCCAGGCCAACTACGGCGAAGACTATGCCCTCTGTCAATCTCTGAAGCAGCGCCATTCCCACGCTAAGCGTAAAGGCATAGACAAAGACCGTGCCCGTCAGCCATTCCCATATAGGGGAGCGATAGTCGGCCGCCCTGACGTTTGAGGCCGGAAGTTTCTTCTCTATCGCCCGCCAGCCAATGCCTCCGGCGTAGACGCGCTTGTAGAATTCGATAAGTTTCCCCTCGTCTGACGGCCTGCTCAGAAGCGTAACCGCGACCCACACCGCCGTTGAGAGGAATATTATAAGAAATAGTTTTTCAAAATACGGCAGCTGCGGCAAATAGATGAAAATAACGGCAGAGACAACCGTCGAGGTCAGCATGGCGGATATTTCGCTCCACGGATTGACGCGCCACCAGTACCATCTCATCAGGAATACCAGCCCTGTGCCGCTTCCAAAGGCCACAAGAAACTTAAACGTCCCCACAATGGACTCAGAAAAATAAGTAACAATGGCAGTAAGAACGCTAAGACCTAAAATTGACAGCCGCGTTGCCACAATATAATGCCTTTCTGTGGCATTAGTGACAATAAAGCGCATGTAAAAGTCTTTTATAAAATATGCCGATGATAGATTCAAATATGTTGCGATTGATGACATAAAGGCGGCAAAAAAAGATGCGAACATCAGGCCCCGCAGCCCGTTTGGAAGCAGTTGCACGGCCATAGTGGGGTAGACGGCCTCGTTGTCATTGGCCTGTGGATAGAGTATCAGCGAGGCCAGGGCGGCCAGTATCCAGGGCCATGACCTCAGGGCGTAGTTTGCGATGTTGAAAAACAGGGTTGCCCCGATGGCGTCCTTTTCGCTCTTACATGAGGCCATGCGCTGTACCACCACGCCGCCGCCGTCTGAGGAGTATTTTGCCCACCAGCTAAGCCCCATATATGCGAAAAAGGTAAGGACTGGGATGCCCATAAGGCCGGTCTCAAACGACGGGAAGAAATCCAGATAGTGGCTGCCGCCGCCAATGGCCGCAACCTTCTCTGTCAAGGCGGCAAGGCCGCCAACTTTTTGTACAGATATGACGGCAAGTATTATGGAGCCAGTCATGGCCAGTATGAACTGAAAGAAATCTGTTATGATAACGCCCCAGTAACCGGCAGACAGGGAGTAGACGATAGTAACGCTGCTTGAGATAAGTATTGCCGTCCACTTGCCCCACCCCAGTCCGACATCGAGTATTTTTACCATCGCCAGTATTATCTGCGCCTTGATAATCGTATGGAGGAACATGGAAAAGTATATTGCCTTAAGCCCCCTGAGAAACGAGGCCGATTTCCCTGAGTAGCGCATCTCTGTCAGCTCTACGTCGGTCATCACTCCCGCGCGTTTCCAGAGTTTTGCAAATACGGTGACAGAGAGCATTCCTGTCATCAGAAAGCACCACCACTGCCAGTTTTCATAGATACCGTTTGAGCGAATCAGGGCGGTGATATAAAGAGGCGTGTCGGAGGAAAACGTAGTGGCAACCATTGACGTACCGGCAAGCCACCAGGGAAGCCGTCTGCCGGAGAGAAAAAACTCCTCGGTTGAGCTTGACGCCCTCTTTGTGAAATAAAGCCCCAGCGCCAGGGACGCCGCGAAGTAACCCACAATAATTACTATATCTGTCTGCGACAGGTGCATGGGGTATAATACCAGCAACCATATACCTAAAGTCTATGTCTGACGGATGGCGTACTTACTTTTCCATCCATGAATAACGATGACATCTGTTTCCTGTCCAAACATCAACGCCAACAATGACTACGAGGTCATTTGGCTTAACTGGCTGATTTTCGTCCATTGCCATTTTCAGGCTGGATCTGATAGACTAAGCAGTAAGAATGGTTGACATGTTTTTAACGATTTCAGGGGGTGTCTGCCCGTATGCTTGAAATGCACTTTGGAAATATGCTTGAAGAGGTTATCAAGGAAAAGGGCCTTTCTTTAGTTGAAATAGAGGAGATTCGCGATAAGACTGCCGTTGCGCACAACCAGATATGCGGTAGAAAATGGGATGAGCTTGCCTTTATTGACCTTGTCAGCCAGGATACATCCGCTATCAAGGAAATTGCCGCTAAGATAGTAGAAAACTCAGACCTCTTTCTCCTTCTGGGCATTGGCGGCTCTGCCATGGGTCCGCGCGCTATTTTGGAGGCGCTCTCTCCCATGCACAACTTCAGACACAGCCCAAAGATCTTCATCTACGACAACATTGACCCGCGCTCCCTCGAGGCAATCATCGAGGTCATTGACACTCGGAAGACTACCGTTAATGTAGTCTCAAAATCGGGGAATACTGCCGAGACCGTCGCATCGTTTATGATCTTCTGGGCGCACATGGTAAAGGCTCTCGGCAGTGACGCGGCAAAGAGATTTATCATCACGACTAATCCGGAGGGTGGGATTCTCAGGCAAATCGTCAAAGAAAACGACCTGATGAGTCTGCCCATTCATCCCTCGATTGTCGGGCGATACTCGGTACTAAGCGCGGCTGGGCTGCTCTTGTCTGAAATTGCCGGAATTAACTCCGACGAGCTGCTTCTAGGCGCTAAGGACATATTAACCAAGTGCTCAAACGCCGAGCTGTGGGAAAACCCGGCATACATGTTCTCGGTTTTATTATATCTGATGTGCGTTAAGGAAAAGAGGACGGTAAATGTTATGATGCCCTATGCAGACGGCCTGAAGTCTCTGTCGGAGTGGTTCTGTCAGCTTTGGGCTGAGAGCCTCGGCAAACTTGGCCTGGGCATTACTCCATATCCTGCCGTCGGCACTACCGACCAGCATTCACAGCTTCAGCTCTGGATGGAAGGCCCGGAGGACAAGGTTGTCATTTTCATACGCATAGACGACTACGGCTCCAATATTCGCATCCCCGTAGTTTTCGACAAAATTGAGGAGTTCAAGCTGCTGTCAGGGCAATGCCTCAACGACCTTATCAATGCCGCTGCCAAATCCACCGAGCTGGCACTGTCAAACGCCTCTAAGCCCAATATGACTATCACCATCCCCGCGCTTGACGCCTACCATGTAGGCCAACTTTTCATGTTCTTTGAGATTTCCACTACGTTTATGGGCTTTCTCTTTGGGGTAAATCCGTTTAACCAGCCATGGATTGAAGCGGGAAAACACAATACCTTTGGCCTGCTTGGCAAGTCTGGATTCCAGAAACAAAGAGAGGATATTGAGCGCATGGCCAAAGACAGCGTCTGCTGGAAGTTATAGATTTTGCCGTCGCTAGCTAATAGAGATTAGAAAATATTGTTGGAGGTGCAGATTGCCGTTAAATATTGTTGAAAAGATTATTCAGTCGCATCTTGTCTCAGGACAGATGACAACCGGCACACCGGTAGGACTAAAGGTTGACGAGGTCTATACGCAGGACGCAACCGGGACAATGGCCTGGCTGCAGTTTGAGGCAATCGGCATAGAGCGGGTAAAAGTTCCCGTTGCCGTGTCCTATGTTGACCATAACATGGTTCAGTCAAACTATATGAATCCAGATGACCACGCCTTTTTACAGAGCGCTGCGAGGCGTTTTGGCGCGTACTTTTCAAGGCCGGGAAACGGTATCTGCCATCAGGTAAACCTGGAGCGCTTTGCCGCACCGGGCAAAACTGCCCTGGGGACGGACAGCCACACGCCTACAAACGGCGGGGCCGGCATGTTGGCCATTGGCGTTGGCGGGCTTGACGCCGCTGTGGCAATGGGCGGGGCGCCTTTTGAGCTTAATATGCCTATGGTTACGCTGATAAAACTGTCCGGGCAGCTTCGCCGTCCCTATGTTACCGCTATGGATGTTATCCTTGAAATCCTGAGGCGTCTTACCGTAAAAGGCGGCGTAGGGCGAATATTTGAATACGGCGGCGAGGGAGTCTCATCCTTAGACGTGACAGAGCGGGCGACTATAACCAATATGGGGGCGGAGCTTGGGGCTACTACCTCAATTTTCCCAAGCGACGACAGAACGCTCAAATTCCTGAAGGCACAGGGCAGAGAGGCCGACTGGATAAAATTAAAGGCCGACGAGGGCGCCCAGTATGCAGAGACAATAAACATTGACCTCAGCGCCGTAGAGCCGATGGCCGCAAGGCCGCACAGCCCCGACAATGTGGCCAAAGTCAGCGAATTGGGCGGGATGACGGTCAGCCAGGTCTGCATTGGCGGCTGTACGAACTCCTCATATCAGTCAATGCGCGCCGTGGCGGCTATACTCAAAGGCAGGACAGTGAACGAGCGGGTGAATCTGTTGATAAATCCCGGCTCACGCCAGGTCTATGATATGATACTTAGAGACGGCAGCCTTGCAGCACTGGTTGCCGCCGGTGCGCGGGTGCTTGAGGCGTCATGCGGCCCATGTATTGGCATGGGCGGGGCGCCGGGAAGCGGACAGGTCTCTCTGAGGACATATAACAGGAATTTCGAAGGGCGCTCCGGCACAAAAGACGCCTCCGTGTACCTGGCAAGCCCCATCACATGCGCCGTGGCTGCCATAACGGGCGAGTTTACAGATGTCTTAACAAGCTCAATTGATATCCCAGCGCTTGAGGAAACTGATAAGTATCCCGTCTGCGACAATATGATAATCCCACCGTCAGAAGACAAGGGGCAAATTGTAAAAGGCCCGAACATTAGGGAAGTGCCGGTGAAGCCGCCGCTTGAAGATGAGATAAACGCCGAGGCGCTGATAGTCTGCGGCGATAACATCACCACTGACGACATAATGCCGGCAGGGGCTAAGGTGCTGCCGTTTCGGTCGAATATACCTGCGATTTCAGACTTTGTCTTTTCTAACATAGACGGCGGCTTTGTAAAACGCGCCCACGAGGCCAAGCCAAAAGGAGGCGGCATTATTATTGGAGGAGAGAACTACGGGCAAGGCTCATCAAGAGAACACGCCGCCCTTGCGCCAATGTATCTTGGGGTGCAGGCGGTTATCGTCAAGTCCTTTGCCCGCATTCACAGGTCTAATCTGATAAATTTCGGCATATTGCCCCTTACGTTTGAAGACGGCGGCATTGTAGGCAAATTAAAAGTTGGGGACAGATTGATTATAAAAGGGCTGAAAGACGCACTCACAAGCGGTCAGGCATGCACCGTTGAAAACGCCACAGCCGGTTTTAAGTTTACCTGTGTCTCCAACTTAAATGACCGCGAGCGGGAGTTAATCCTTGCCGGAGGGCTGCTGCCATATACAAAGGCAAAGACGCCATAGGGAGCAGGCTACACCTGGTTGTGGTATCTGCCGCTGACTTCTTTGAAAGTTATCGTAACGGTTGTCCCATTACCTGAGTTTATCTCTGTGCGGCCTTTTAGTTTGCTTGCGACAAGGTCTTTGACGATTTGAAGGCCGCCGTATGTGCCTGTGGCTGATGGGCCGCCATCAGTAAAGCCGGTGCCGTTGTCGCTTACTATCAGGCTAAACTGTCCGATCTCATCTTTGTTAAATGTAATCGCAATCTTACCCTGTTGGCCGTTTGTGAAGGCGTGTCTTATTGAGTTGGACAGAAGCTCGTTTAGAATTTGGCCGCATGAGATCATCAGATTTATACCGAGTGAGTCCATATTTGAGACTACATCCAGAACGGGCGAAAGTCTTGCTTCAAACAGAGACACAAGTTCGCCGAACAGATAATTTATGAACTCCTCAATATTTACTGATGAGAAGTCTGCACTCTGGTCGAGCTGTTCATGTATGACAGCCATTACCCTTACCCTGGAGTAACTGCTTTTAAATAAAGCCGCGCACTCTGGATTGGTTACGCTGCTAAAGCTAAGATTAAGCATGCTTGCAATGATTTGCAGGTTGTTTCGTACCCTATGGTGAACCTCTTTCAGCAGGATGTCCTTTTCTTTGTTTTTTGCTGTGAGCTGCTTATTCGCATTGTCAAGCTCCAGCGTCCTGGCTCTGACCTTGTCTTCCAGTTTGTCATTATATGTGGCAAGGAGCTGGTTAACCTCAATCAGTTGAGCGTTCTTTTCATCCAGTGATTTCTGAAGCCGGTATATTCCCAGATGGCTTTCCACGCGGGAGAGAACCTCTTCCTTCTGAAACGGTTTAGTGATGTAATCCACCCCGCCGTTTGTAAAGGCGTTGACCTTGTCAGAGACATTTGTTAGGGCGCTGATAAAAATAACGGGAATGCCGGCAGTAGCAGGGTCGGCCTTCAATTTGCGGCAAGTCTCAAGGCCGTCCATTCCGGGCATCATCATATCAAGTAGAATAATATCGGGGGTGGCATGGCATACAACTTCCAGCGCCTCATCGCCGGTATATGCCATCAGCACTTCAAAGCCATGGCGCATCAGAATAGTATTGAGCAGCTTTACATTAAGCGCTTGATCGTCTACTACCAGCACACAGCCCTTAGAGGAGGACATATGCCCTCCGAGAAACAGTGGCCAACGGACGCAAGGTGCGCGCTGCGACATGTTCAATCATATATCCCGCCCTGCATTGTGCCCCAGCCTCCATCAAGCAAACGGACTCCCGAGAGAGCGGGAATCCGCTGCCAAAACAATTCCAAATGCCTTACTCCGCCATGCTATTAGAGAGGCTACCTGTAATGCCTGTGGGGGTGGTGGCGGTGATGGCCTATTGAAACCCAGTACACGGGCGCCGGTACAGGCCAATAAAAGACATCCCATAGTGGCACAGGCGGCGGTGGCGGCGGCCAGAAAGCAACATCCACATACGCAGGGGCTGGCGGTGGCGGCGGCCAGTGATATGTCTGCCAGTACGGCGGCGGCGGTGGCGGCGGCGCTACGAAAACTACAGGCGGCGGAACAACAACAGGCACAGGCCCACCAAATGGCGGTGGAAAGGCCTCCGTGGCTGCCGGTATTATCAGCAAGCACGCTACGGTTAACAACAACATTTTCGCTCTCATTACTACACCTCCTTGTACTATCATATCCCCACTCACCATCCCAACTACACTAGACTAAAACTAATGCCCATCTATTGTCAAGCAGGAAAAATAGCATGTTGCACCAAAATCTCACTCCGCGACAAAATAATTGTCTACACCAGTCTGACGACAAGTCAAGGCAGGTGGAGACGGGGTTTTGGCTGTGAGTAATAATCTACTTGTATGATTGCAAATTGGTATAACTATTCCTTAAAAAAATATTCGCCTCCTCATTGCTTATGTTTCCGAATAGGTAATTTACCGGTTATTATCTAAATAATCCTATATAAAATAGATTATTCTACCGATTGTTTCAATATATTATTTAATTTAGAATAACCAATCGGGCTATGCTTTAAACAAGCAGTTATTTCTAAGAATATAGGAGAGAAAAGATGGCAAAGAAAACTGATGTAGAGGAAAAAACAAACGCTGCTGTGACTCAGCCTGGCATGGGCGCCATCCCTCACGCAAAAGGGGTAACATTTCGGGTATGGGCGCCCCACGCGGAAAAAGTTTATGTAATCGGAAGTTTTAATGATTGGAACGAAACCTCAACGCCTCTGTTGAGTGAGGATGGCGGTAAATGGTCAGTTGAAGTACCGGGCGCAAAAGTGGGCGATGAGTACAGATACATAATTCACACCCCTGCCGATTGGAATCTTGCCCCATTATCCCGCATAGACCCTTATGCCAGAAAAGTGACGAATTCAGTGGGTAATGGCGTCATATACGACACTAAAGCATTTAGTTGGGGCAGCGATGAGTTTAAAATAGCCTCATGGAATGAGCTTGTCATTTACGAAATGCACATCGGCACTTTTAACGTCAAAGAAAAGGGGCATTCCGGCACATTTGACAGCGCCGCCGAAAAACTTCCGTACCTTAAAAAACTGGGTATTAATGCCATTGAAGTGATGCCGATAATGGAGTTTCCCGGCGATTTTTCGTGGGGTTACAACCCGTGCCATCCTTTTGCCGTGCAAAGTCTTTACGGTGGACCGGATGCCTTAAAGAGCTTCATTAAAGCGGCACACGAGCATGACATTGCCGTAATCGTGGATATCGTTTACAACCACTTTGGTCCGAGCGACCTTGACCTTTGGCAGTTTGACGGCTGGAGCGAAGATGGCAAAGGCGGGATTTATTTTTACAATGACCGCCGCAGCAGCACACCTTGGGGTGAAACGCGTCCAGATTTTGGACGAGGCGAAGTGCGCCAGTACCTGCGCGATAATGCCGTAATGTGGTTGGAGGATTTCCATGCCGACGGCATACGCATGGACTCCATAGTGTATATGAATAGCATTGACGGTATCAGCAATGACATTCCCAATGGCTGGAGCTTGATGCAGTGGATAAATGAGGAAATCAAAAAACTGTTTCCCGGCAAGATATGTATCGCCGAGGATATGCATAATAATGAATGGGTCACAAAAGACATTGGAGGCGGCGGTGCGGGCTTCGATGCACAATGGGATGCCGGATTTGTGCACTTTATTCGACAGGCCGTTATTGTTCTTGACGATGCCTCACGCGACCTCAGCGCTGTCGTCAGGTCTATAGAGCATCGTTTTGCTTCAGATGCCTTTAAGCGGGTCATCTATACTGAATCGCATGACGAAATTGCCAATGGCAAGGAACGTGTACCAGAAGAGATATGGCCTGGAAAAGTAGACAGTTGGTTTTCCAAGAAACGCTCTACATTGGGTGGTGCCATTGTGTTGACCGCACCCGGTATTCCGATGATCTTTGAGGGGCAGGAGTTACTTGAGGACCGCTGGTTTCAGGATAATGTTCCGATTGACTGGTCACGTGCCAAGGACGAACGCGGCATTCTCGCAATGTACCGGGACATGATCGCCCTTAGGCGCAACATGTCAGGTGTGACACGGGGGTTGTGCGGGCAAAATCTTCATCTCTTTCATTTTGACGATGGGGCCAAACTCATCGCCTTCCACCGATGGGACAAACAAGGCCCGACTGACAGTGTCGTTGTGGTAGTGAATATGAGAAATCAAAGCAGGGATGATTATGTCATTGGTTTTCCGCAGGCCGGCTTGTGGAAAACGCGGTTTAATAGTGACTCAAGCAGCTACGATCAGGATTTTTCCAATCATACATCTGCCGATGTAGATGCTTATGAGGGAGAAATGGACGGTCTGCCCTGCTCTGGTAAAATAAGCATCGGCCCATACACCGTGGTGATATATTCACAGGATAACAATTGAAGCATAGTTGCTAAATAGGCTGTCGGTGTGAAAATCAACCGTGTGGAGGACTAATTATGAATACGAAGGCAATAGTGATAATGTGGCTTATAGCTGTGGGGTTGGCTTTTACTATCGTACCTTTTAAAGCCTATAACGTTAATTTATTTGGCATTGAAATATCTTCAGCTCAGAGGTATGGCTTTGTTTTTAACCTCCCGTTTGAGAATATTTCTTTTTCAATAATCTGTATCGAGGTGGTCTTGATTAGTATAGTTGCAGCTATTTTGCAATTATCCATTAACCGGAAATAAGTTGCTATACATTGGCTTCAAAATGCCAATGTGTTTGTACAAACATGTGTCAACTTTTTATAGCTTACATCAAAGAGGAGAGAAGGCGAATTCTGCTGACTGGCCTTATTTGAGGAAATGATCAAAAAATGAGCAAAGGGCAAAGGATGAACTGAAGATGTTTCATACGACGTGACTGCTCAATTAGGCGGCTGCACGAGTCTCGGTGGTGGAGCGGTTTCTCTGGCCGCGCTAAATATTGGCAGTGGCGTCGGGGTCTTCCCTCCCGGTTGTTATACAAGCGGCGGCGCAGTGAGTACCGGCGTAGGTACAACAGTTCACCTGCGTGGCTCCGGCGTTTTCATCTTCAGGCCAACGGGGGCGCTTAATACAGGCGCCAATTCCGCTATTTTGTCCTGGAAAATAGCTCTTGCGCCAGCCAATATTGACGATGCTGGTATTACGATGGTAGCCGGCGTAACCTTGAAAGGAAGAGCCCTTGCAACTGGGCAGACAGTCACTACAGATACGGATGCAATTACCGTTCCTAGTGGGGCCAACGATTGCTCGGCACCTACCCCTGTACCGGTAATGATGGGTTTGGGGCAGTTCATATTTGCTTTTTATTCCTCTACATGCTCCACGTCAGGCAGTATTACGGGATAGTCCTCACCAAACAGTTTATTATAAGCCGATAGCCAGAAACCGCCCTCCGGCATTGGCGAAAGTGCCGAACCCTTGCAGATGATATACCGATTGCCTCTCCAGTTAATGCTGGTACTGAAAATCGGGACAAACCAAATCAATCCTATGATTAAATCCTTAAACGGGGCAAGCAGATAGAGAAATGAACTGACGCGGGTGCCAAGTTTTGCGCCGATATATATATCATGGGAAATTTTAAGCAGACTGGCCACAGCGGCAAACACTACAGAGGCACTTGAAAATGCCGTTACCAGCATAGCAATAAAGGCCATAAACACGACATTAGTAAACAGCTCGCAGGTATTTAGCGCCCCCAATTTGCCATCTCAGCCCCCAAAGACCTGCCGCTAACGCCGCGTATAATATTGCTTACAAGCCCAACCGAAGGGTCGTCCATATGGTGGGAAACCGCCGTCAGATAGTCCCGCTCAACGCGCACATTACTGTCGCTGATAAGAATAAGGTCATATTTGGCATGTTTATATGCCGGTATCAGATTGTTGACCTTTGGGTTTAATCCCGCGTTGCAAGGTTCGACGATAATGGAAATATCCTTAGAGCAGTGGTATTTATCCTGTATCTTCTTTACTACTTTATATGCGGGATCGTTTTTGTCCTGAAGCGTAAAGATTACCTCATATACAGGATAGTCCAGATTGCAGAAGCTCTCAAGATTGTCATGCAGGCAATCCTCAAGGCCCTTAAGCGGTTTAAGGATTGATATGCCCGGGCGGGGCTTGTTGGTGTCGGCCTCCGGCATTGGGGCGGTAGTATATGACCTTACGGCAAGCACTTCAAGCAGATACAGGACGGCCACAAATATTATCAACACAGCGATGTACATTTATACCTCCTAATTCCTGAATAGCGTCATAGCGACGCCCTTGTTATGCCTGATACATTGTTTTATGGAATCTATGTCGTTGACGCAGTTTAACAGGGTTTTCCATGAGAAGAGATGCTTGGGCTTGTGAAAGTCACTGTTTGCCAGATGCGGGTATTTCTCAAGGCCGACAACATTGAATATATCGTCTCTGTTGGCAATCTCCCATGCGTCAATATAACGGGCGTATTTCTCTCTGTTCTTCCAAAGATAAAGCGTATCCCTGTCCATTGTCCTTGTCATATAGTGCGGGTGGCAGGCTACAATTAGGGCGTCCTGGCGCTTTGCCCTCAGAAATATTTCTTCATAATTCAGACATGCAGGGATAAACTCCTTGATATCGAGAATCAGTATATGAGCAGAGTCATCAATAGAATAATGGTTTTTTGTTATTTCGATGCCGGAGATAACGAGCATACCGTATTTGTCATAAGCCCTTTTGGCCTCTTCCTTTATATGGCACATATATTGGTTAAAGTTGTCCGATGTTACGGAGTACTTGAAGCGGTGGGCAAGCTTGCCGAGGGGATTGTCGCCGTTTACCACGTGGTCGGTAATTGCAATTACATCAAAGCCGGCCTGTCCGAAAATATCTACTGTTTTGCTCAATTGCACTGAGCCGTCGGAGTATGTTGTGTGAATGTGAAAGTCACACAGCAGCATGTCAATGTTGATAACTTCTTATCATCTTATAACTATTATAGCTGGGGAATTATTACAGTTTTATGAAGCAACTGTTACAGTTGATGACGGCAGCATTACAATATGGTTAAATCTTCAGAGGAAGCACTAGAATTTTCTGTTTTTTATGATATAAGAATAATATGTGGCCGCGCTTGTCGGGGTGCGCTCAAGTGTCTCGAAATTTACCTTATACAGCCCGAATCTGGCGTCGAGGCCATTGAGCCACTCATAGTTGTCAATAAGCGACCAGTAGAAATAACCCCGGATGTCTAAGCCATGTTTTATTTTACAGTGCTCAACAAGGTCAATATGTCTTTTGATGAACTGAATCTTTGTGTGGCTGTCCTTTGTGGCTATCCCGTTTTCAGTTATTATCAGAGGGACATTCAGGGTTGACGCAAATTTCAGCATCTTTTGAAGCCCGCGCGGGTATATCTCCCAGCCCATGTCGGTAAGTCCGTGGCCGTCTATGTCGAGATGTCTCATCTCAACGCCCATCTTTTTGAACGGGTTGAATCTCATATGTATCCTTGTATAATAATTCACGCCAAAGAAATCGAGTTTTCCTTTTATGGGAACTGAAAATCTCATCTGCTCTTTAAATGGGAGTTTAAGTCTCAATTGTCCGGTGGCGAAGGCGTCAATCAGGGATTGATTGTAGAAGTGCCTGGCAAAACGGGCAAGGAGATTATCCAGAGGATTCCATTTACTCCACGGGGCAAGGGCGGCCATATTATGGGCTACGCTCACTTTTGCGTTTGGACATGCGGCATGGATGATGTCATATGCCGCCGCGTGCGCCTTTAAGATATTGACAAGGGCCTTTACCCCTAGCTGCGTACTACAGGTTGCCGGCGGGATGCAGCCTTCAAAGTAGCCTGCAATTATCAGCACATATGGTTCGTTAAAGGTTATCCAGTATTGAACATCCTTCACTACCGCAACAATTTTCTTTACATATGCAAGGAATATGTCTACCGACGCGTCCTCGTGCCAGGGATATTTCTTTGCAAACCAGAGCGGATTGGTGAAGTGATGAAGGGTAAGCATAGGCGTAATACCAGACTTAACAAGAGTCTCGATTATTTCTACATAATGGGCAATCGCCGTCTCATCCCATGTGCGTTCGTGCGGTTGTATTCGCGACCATTCAAGCGAGAATCGGTATGCGTTTACTCCAAGGTCGTTAAGCAGGAGGAGGTCTTTCCTATACAGCTCATAATGGTTTGTTATTTCAGGTTTTTCGCTAAGTATTGTGTCCCACGAAGACCAATCGGCATGAGGAGACCCCTCAAGCTGAAAGGCGGATGTGGCAACCCCCCAGAGAAACTTGTCTTCAGTGTATTTGTCCATCGTTGATTATACGTAATTGCGCCGCGTTTGGACAAGCCCGACCGCTCATTGATTATTTGCGGCGTTTTGATGTAGTATTCTCGTGGGTTTACCCGGCTATGAACGATGTGTGACGCATGTAAGAATTCAACCCCGCCGTGGCTTTACGCGGCTGTTATAGCGCTTGCCGCAACCGCCTCCTACATCCCCGTTTGGAATAATGATTTCGTCAGTTATGACGACTATAAATACATCTCTGAAAACCCATTCATCAAAGGCGGACTTAGTATAGCGTCTGTAAAATGGGCGTTTAGCTCGTTTTATTTTTCTAATTGGCATCCGATTACGTGGCTTTCCTACCTGTCAGACGTCTCGTTATATGGATTTAGCGCAAGGGGCTATCACGTTACAAGCCTGTTAATTCACGTACTAAACGCGGTTGTCCTGTTTTTCGCGCTATGTGCGATAACCTCTAAAGACAGAACCTTAGAGTGCGCCATTGTGGCGGCGCTATTTGCCGTCCACCCGCTGAACGTTGAGTCGGTCGCATGGGTCTCTGAAAGAAAGAATTGCCTCTGCGCGTTTTTCTGGTTTATTACGCTGGCTGCCTATGGCCGCTATGTCAATAGACAGACGCTTCTGAGATATTTAACCACATTGTCGGCCTTTTCCCTGGCGCTGATGTCAAAACCTATGGCGGTAACGCTGCCCTTTACGCTTTTGCTTATTGACTACTGGCCCTGCGGGCGCTTCAAGGCGGGGCAGACTGTCATTGGCAAATATCCCATTGCTGGATTAATTGCCGAGAAAATCCCTTTTTTCCTGCTTTCGTTTGTATCGTCAGTGATTACTGTTTATGCACAGAGGCAGGAGGGGGCGATTATTACTTTTAATCAATTGGCGTTGTCTTTTCGCATTATAAACGCCGTAATGTCGTATGCCGGTTATATAGGGAAAACATTCGTCCCGTCGCATTTGGCTGTATTTTATCCATATTTAGAGGAGAAATCGTCCATGGTTATCGCAGCCGCCGCAATAATGCTCATTGCGGTAACCGTCCTTGTCTTTATCAGAAGGAAAACCGCCCCGTATCTTCTTGTGGGATGGCTATGGTATCTGGGGACGCTTGTGCCGTCCATTCAAATCGTGGCGGTGGGGACGGCCTCGATGGCGGACAGGTATATGTACATCCCGGAGATTGGGATATTTATTATAATTGCATGGGGCGCTGCACCGCTTCTGAGGCAGCACGGGAAAGTTTTAGTGCCGGCAGCGGCAATTGTGGCGCTGACGGCCGTCACGTATTTTCAGTCGCGGTATTGGAGAGACTCGGCCACTCTTTATAAACACGCCATCGAGGTTACAGAGGGCAACTACCTCGCACACAATAACTACGGCCAACTGCTTATGAAACAGGGCAAATTTGACGAGGCAGTTGAACAATTTAAAAAAGGTCTCGATATAATGCCGACAAACGAAGAGCTTAACTACAACATGTGGCAGGGCCTTGCGGCTAAGGGTACTCCAGATGACAAATATCTTATCAATGCCTCCTCGATATGGTTTAGCGGCGACGCTGCCGCCCTGTATAAAAAGACAGGCATCAGCTATTTCAATAGCAAAAAGTATAACGACGCCGTGGGGTTTTTCCTTAAATCCCTGATGGTTAACAAAAAAGACGCAGAGGGCTTCAATTATCTTGGACTGGCCCTGCAGGAAACCGGCCAACTCAAAGAGGCCGCTATGGCATTTAACAAGGCCGTAGAGCTTAGTCCCTCAACGGCTGTATTTCACTTTAACAAGGCGGCGGCACTGATAAAGACCGGCGACAATAAAACGGCTGCCGCCGCACTAAGACAATCCCTGCAGCTTGACCCGGAAAACGCCGCCGCCCGGCAAGCGCTCAAAGAAATCGAATAAGCCAATTCGCCAAATCGTTGCCCCAAACATGCTAAATTGGTATAATATCCTCACACTATGGACAGGCAGCGCAGACTTATTTATTTAATTATTCTAATGCTCACCGCGGCCACGTTCGTCTGCTATCTCCCGCTGCGATATAACGAATTTGTTACATATGACGACTACGACTACATCCTCAAAAACACGCAAATACACAGCGGCCTCAACGTGGAAAATATTAAGTGGGCGCTTACGTCATCATATTTTTCCTATTGGCACCCGCTTACGTGGATTTCCCACATGATAGACATTGAGCTGTTTGGCCTGAATCCTAAGGGGCATCATATGATTAGCTTGTTCTTTCATATAGCCAATACGGTGCTGTTGTTTGCAGCGCTCAGGCTTATGACCGGCAGGCTATGGCAGAGCGCTTTTGTGGCCGCCTTGTTCGCGCTTCACCCGATGGCTGTTGATTCTGTGGCATGGGCTGCTGAGAGGAAGAATGTACTGTCAACGTTTTTTTGGTTTTTACTCTTTATTTTTTATTACTATTACGCGCGGCGTCCTGCGTTATGGAGATACCTGGCCGTGTTTGGCACCCTTGCGCTTGGGCTTATGTCAAAGCCTATGCTGGTTACTGTGCCGTTTTTATTGCTGCTTCTGGACTACTGGCCCTTGGGGCGATTGAAGGCTGGCAAGCATATTGGCCTGATTATCGAGAAAGTTCCGCTTATGCTGCTTAGCGTCCTATCCCTTTTATTAACCACTATCCCCAGGTTGAGAGTTGGGAAGATAATTCCCCATGACTCAGTATCTGTAGGGGCATGGACAGGCAGGGCAGTAAATTCCTATACTGGTTATTTAATACATATGATAAGCCCGGCGAAGTTGACCGTGCTGTATCCATTCATATGGGAATGGCCGTGGTGGCAGACTGCGCTATCGGCGGCCTTTTTGTTGTCTGTTAGTGTGGCCGCCGTGGCTGCGTTTAAGAAATACCCGTATTTGTTTGTGGGCTGGTTCTGGTATTTAGGGACGATGGTGCCGGTTATACAGGTCTTTCTGGTTAATATATCCCCTATGGCTGACCGCTTTACCTATGTGCCGCTTATTGGGATGTTCATTATAACTGCGTGGGGGATGGGGGATATGTCAAAGAAGACCTCCAGTGCAAATGCCGTCTATCTGACCGCCGCCTTATCAATACTGGCCGTTTTAGGGGGCTTTACGTGGAGGCAGGTTGGATATTGGAGAGACTCCGGCACGCTGTATAGACACGCAATTGACGTAACGCAGGGCAACTACATGGCATATAATAATTACGGCGGCTATCTGGAGTCAAACGGCAAATTGGACGAGGCAATGGTTCAATTTGAGAAGGGCCTTCAGATCACCCCGGATAATGAAGAGTTAAGCTACAACAAGGGTCATTTGCTCATCCTGATGGGTAAGGGGAAGGAGGCAGAGGGATATATTCTGCGCTCTGCCCGCATATGGTATAAGGGCGACAGCGCTAACTTTTATAAACGTCTCTCTGCCTCATTACTATCAGAGGGGAAATATGCCGAGTCCCTCGAATATATAACAAAGCTCCTTCTTATCAACCCAAAGGACACGGACGACCACAAACTATTGTCAGAGGCGTTGACTGGTCTGAAGAGATATACAGAGGCCCTTGCAGCGATAGAAAAGGGGATTAGCCTTTCGCCAAAAGACGCAGATTTATATTACAGAAAGGGTATGATTCTTATGAAAATGGGACAAACTGAGGCGGCAGAGGCGGCATTTAGGCAGTCTTCGGCCTTAAAACATCCTTAGTCAGTTTCATTTTCCCATTAAAATGTTATTATAATAAATGATTACCCGTGTATTGTTCTTGATAGCTCGGCGCATGTGCGTTGCTGCTGTGATTGTTCTGTCATGTATAGGCATATGTTATGCCGGGCAGGCTTCACATGTTATTTTAGTCGGCAGCGGAATGGACTTCCCGCCCTATGCCATTGTTGACAAGAATGGCAAACCCAGCGGCTTTTCAGTAGAGTTAATTGAATCCGTTGCCGAGGTGATGGGGCTGTCAATTGAGATTGTCCCCGGCGTTTGGGCAAGCGTACTGAAGGATTTCAAGGACGGGCGGCTGGACTTGCTGCCGTTGGTTGCAATGTCGGCGGAGCGGGCTGATATGGCAACTTATAGCGAACCTCACACGATGGCATATGACAGTTTTTTTGTGCGCCGCGGCAGTCCTAAAATTAAATCGCTGGCCGACGCTAAGGGTAAAGACATTATCGTTATGTCCAGTGACGCCGCACATGAAAGATTATTAGCGTCAAAGATTCCTGTTCATATTATTGAGATGCACACAATCCCGGAGGCTATGCGGCTATTGGCACAAGGACGCCATGACGCCGTACTTGTGCCAAAGCTGCTTGGGGCTTTGGTGTTGAAGGAACTAAAACTACAGAGCGCTGTTGTCTCAGGCCCTCCTATTGACGACTACCACAGGACTTTTGCATTTGCCGTCCAACGTGGCAATACAGGGCTTGCCGACAAACTTAACCAGGGAATTGCCATCGTGCGCGCCACTGGCCGCTATGATGAGCTATATGATAAGTGGTTTAGCGGAATTGAGCCGCGAAATAAGGTGCCAGACTGGAAAACGATAAAATGGGCTATAGCCATAATATCATCAGTTCTTGCGATTTCTCTGATATTGGTCTTAATGCTGCGGCGGCAAGTTGTGAAGCGCACCGCAGAGCTGGCCTTCGCAAATAAACAGCTTACAGATGAGTTAGATGAGCGCAAAAAGATAGAGGACGAGTTGAGGACATATAAAGAGCACCTTGAGAATATGGTCGAAAGCCGCACTGCGGAGTTGGCAGAGATAAATGACCGCTTCCACACTGCCTTTGACTCTAGCACCGTTGGTGCGGCAATAACGTCGCCGGAGAAAGGATGGATAGAGGTAAACAATATATTATGCGAAATGCTTGGATATTCCAGCGAAGAGTTAACAAGCATGACATGGGCCGAAATAACCCATCCAGATGACCTTGAGCCTGATGTTGTACAGTTTAACCGCGTGCTTGCCGGTGAAATAAACGGTTATAATTTGGAAAAACGCTTTATGCGCAAAGACGGCGCAATTGTCCATATGATGCTGCTTCTTAATTGCAAGCGCAAGGCAGACGGCAGCGTTGATCACTTTGTAGCCATGCTTGAGGACATCAGCGAACGTAAACGTATGGAGGATGCCCTGCGCGTCGAAATCGAACAGGTCAAAAATAAAGAGAGTGAAATAAGGATTTTACAGGAGAGATTAGCCTTAGCGATAGAAGGCAGCGAACTAGGCGCATGGGATTGGAATGTTCAAACCGGCGATGTAATTATGTCTAAGTACTGGAAAATAATGCTTGGATATGACGTTCATGAGTTGGACAATAATATAAATACTGTGATGATGTTAATGCATTATGAAGATAGGGAAAATGTTGGACAGTTATTGGAAAAGCATTTTGCCGGAGAGACGGACAAATTTGTCTCGGAGATAAGATACAGACACAAAGACGGCTCATACAGATGGATTATTGCACGAGGAAAAGTATTTGAATGGACTAATGATGGAAAACCTTTAAGAATGATGGGTACTAACTCTGACGTAACACACCTCAAACAAATGGAAGATGATCTAAGGAGTTTCAATGTTGACCTGCAAGCGATGGTGGCCGCAGAAACAGAAAAAAGAAGACTGCAAGAGCAAATGCTAATCCAACAATCAAAGATGGCGGCAATGGGTGAGATGATTGGGCTAATCGGCCACCAATGGAGACAGCCTCTTAACGCCATCGGCATGATAGTTCAGGACATAAAGGAGGAATACGCCTATGGAGAGCTTAACGAGGCATCTATAAATAATACGATTGAGACAACCATGAATCAAGTAAGCTTTATGTCAAAGACTATAGATGATTTTAAGAACTTCTTCAAGCCGTCAAAGGAAATGGTCAGATTCAATGTAAAGGCAGCCATAGAAGAGCTGCTCTCGATGTTTGGGGTGATGTTTAAAAAAAGCGATGTAGATATTTCTATAAGAGCCGA
>JAKOEO010000060.1:0-11762 GCA_022321325.1 Candidatus Magnetominusculus sp. LBB02
CCTCTACTATACTAACCGATTTTGGGAAATGTCCACTTCCGTCTGACCTAAAACAGGCGGCGATTTACGAGGCTGTCAATAGTGTTGGATTCTTCGTAGTTGCAGCATATCCAGTTCATGCCGAACTGCGTGCCTCCAGCCCGAAGGCTGCAACAAAAGACCCGATTAGTCTCGATGCCATACTTGTATGTCGAAAGAAGCCACATGCGGTTTTATGGTTGATTGATGATGTGGTTCGGAAAACCGACGAGCTGGCGTGTAAGTTTGTAGGTGCTGGTATGGGAATTTCTTCCGCTGACCGCTTTGTGATTGCTGCGTCGCAAATGCTTATTGCAACATCGGCAGAACGGCTGTCCTTTGAAAAAATCAGGGAGCGTCTGGAAGCTCTTCGCTTACGACTCTCTCTGAATGGAAACACGATGTGATACGTGGTGACCTCCGGCAATCCGGAATGACAGAATTTTGAAATTTCTCTACTTCTATGGTTGCAACTTGGTATGACACAGTTTGTTAATGGTCTCTCCTTAATTTTTTCTGGGCGCGTTCGAGGTTTTTCTTATATTTCTCATAGTCTGGATTGTCTGTTATCTCCAGTTCTTCAAGGACATTTACCGCCTTTTCGTAATATTCAATCGCCCGGCCATATTGCCTTTTGCTCGCCCACGTAAGACCAAGATTGTTATACGCCGCAGCCACTGACAGATGTCGGCCATTGTCATATAGCTCCAATCTTATTTTCAGGGATTTATTAAAATAATCTATAGCGCGGTCATATTTCTTCTTTTCAGCCCACGCAATGCCAAGACTGTTGTATGTGGCAGCTACATCACGGTGTGATTCTGTATTATAAAGCTCTAAGAACATCGCAAGCGCTCTGTTGTGATACCTGATGGCCCTGTCGTATTGCCCCTTATCTTCCCATGCGCTTCCAAGGTGATTGTATGTGACAGCTAAATCACAACTTGCCCTATCTATTTTTACGAGTATGGCAATGGCCTTTTTGTAATATCTGATAGCCCTGTCATACTGTCCTTTATCTGCCCATGCAATGCCAAGATTGCCGTAGGCGTTGGCTGTGTCAGTATTAAGGCCAATATCCTCTCTCAGCGCAAGAGATACCTCTGAATATTCAATAGCCCTGTCATACTGCCCCTTCCTTCGCCATGCCTCGCCAAGATTGTTATACGTATCAGCCACGTCATGACGTGGTTTTGCTGTCACTAATCTCATCTGCCTCGCTTTTTCAAAATTTTCAATAGCCCTGTCGTAACGGCCTTTGTCAGCCCAGATAATCCCAAGGTCATTGTATACAGTAGCGGCAGAAGGATTAGGCTCATCCCTATATATCTTCGTGAACTGCTCAAGCGCCCTCTCATAATACTCAATCGCCTTATCATAATCCCCCTTGATATTCCACGCAAGGCCAATACCGCTATTTGCCACCGCCTGCCACCCAACATCATTGCCCTCTCCTTCTAAAATCTGCTTGAACCCAATAACCGCCATGCCAGTCATAGAAATGGACTCAAACGCATTGCTGACATTATTATTGACGCATCGTATAACCTCAATATCACCGCCTTTTTCGGCCTCGTTAAGTTGTTCAGCGTAATAATCAAGTACTTCGTGATAGTCGTCGAACTCACCATATGCCTCATCGCGCCTAAGACTATAACCCTTCGCTCTCCTGCCCAAAGCCGAAAGGCTGGTCACCTTCCGGTAGCCGTCCTTTTCCTCTGTCCCAACCTTTATATAGAACTCAGATATAACATCAATCCCCCCTTTTTCAACGCTAAACGTGATATTGTCCATCGCCTTGTCTATACCTACTGAGAATGTAGCATCCCTTGCAGCAGCAAAATAAGTAAAGTGGTATACCTTGAGAAACCCGTTGAGAGCTTTATAATAAATATTACCCCCTTGCTGGTAATATTGCTCACTATCATTGTCAATTTTAATGGCGCGAAAGACAGCGCCGGGGGAAACTGTGATTTCATTGCCGTTTGTGGACCTCAAGACCAAGTCATTGCCAAGGGAGTTAGAAATAGTGTCGCCTTCTCTATAGGCGCAGTGCTCATCCGTCTTAACAATATCAAGACAGCCCGTCTCAGCGTGTAACGGGGCTGATATGTATATAAGCAATAAAACCATAAAACCAACAATAGACGCCTTGTTCATATTAATTTTCCACCATTACTTTTTCAAATGCCTGTACGGTTAATTGTTTTAAATCAGCCTTATCTGATACAGAAAGTATCTCTAAGCCGATTATATTACCGTCGGTGTCGAAATCAACGATAACATCTGACGCTATCTCGTCAGAGTTAGTGATTTCCGTCTCCCTGAGCCTGATGTATAAAGCGTCTGCTTCTTTTGAATAGTGCAGTTTCATAGGATTACTCCTTCAAATATTTAGAAATCTTTGTAGTAGCATAAACAGTTATAAGTTTATTCATGGTCGTTACTACCCTGATTAATTTACCATTTATCACTTTATTATAAACTATAGAGCCTTCTCTGGCAGAAGACATTGCATCTGGCGACTCAAGAGTAAGCTCTACCATATCAACAGTTATGTTTCGCACATGCATTTGACGTATTATATGGTCAGTCCATATCCAATAATTCCTGTTCAAGCCGACTCCGATATTTGCTGTCTACCTATAATAGTTACGGTAAAGTATATTATACTATTTTTCGCCGCGATTCAAGCTGAAATATATTTCGATACTTAAACAACAAGAACTCCGAGGGCGCTGCCCTCGGAGTTCAAAAAGCTAAAAGCTTGTGGAAGAAGAGTCTTATTTGCGCGGGTCAGTAACTATTTTACCCGTCTGTTCAAGCCATTCGATTACCTTATTCAGACACTCGTCGCGGCAATATGTATTGCCCGCCGCCCGCTTTACTATGATGTCTTTGACGATAGCACTTCCAAATTCAATCGGGAGTATAAACCAAGTTGGATGCCCAGATGATTGAGGATTGCCAATTGGGTAGTCCACATCATGGCCATTCCACCTTATTCCTATATATGGATCATTTTCCCATCTACCAAATGAAAGCGCAGTGCCATCTGCTCCTTCATCATAAAAAACACACTCTAATTCCCATAAATGCTTTGGTGCAGTTACATCGTCCGGCCTTACATGTGCCATGTTCTCATCCTCCTGAATGTTTTCTATTTAACAGCTCCGGTTCATTGTTCCAGCGTTATACAGCTTCCCGCCAGTCTATATCAAATCCTCCAGTACCTCTCTGCGAATTTGGACCGCCTTACCGGCCTCTTTCGAACACTCATGCCACTTCTTTGAGCCTTTTATTATCTGCTCTATCTTGTGCGTTAGCGCGTTTTGGTATTCTGTGTGCACCTCTGGCTTATAATCCCCTTCCTTGTATATCTTCACCGACGCCACGTTTAGCTCGTCATCAACAAAAACCACCGACCCGCCATGCCTTGGGTCGTCTTCAATCGTGTCCACAACCCAGCCGCCCGTATTATATACCTCAAAAATATGTGGATAGTTCTCTGGATAATTCTTAGGACGATTGTTATCGTATTTGTCACTATATACGTCCATGTGCTCACAAAACGGTGAGTGCGTATGCCCAAATACAAACTTTATGTCTGTCGGCGCCTTAACCTTCTCTGCCAATATCTGATTGTGTATCTGTACCGCAAGATACTTTATCAGCCCAGTGCGCCCTAAATCGCTGAGGACCGCCGTGCTGCATAGCCTCTCCCTTGTCGGCAGTATATCAATGACTGTGTTCTTTAGCCAGCACATAAACTCTAACGCACATTTCTCTACCGCCTTATTGACCACAAATAGAGGGATTATTCCAAGTAACAACTCAGGTGCCGCTATCTCGTCAATTTTTTCAACCAGATTTCTTATCATTGGCTCAAACAGCCGCTTTAACCTAAGCTTGCTGGCAAATGTCCTGTAAACCTTTCCTACATCTTTCCCAGCCTTGCCCGACTGCCCCAGCGCGCTCCATATGAAATCTATCCACGCAAAGTTCTCCCCCTCCAAAGTCCATATGTTTTTCGGAAACCTCTGCCCCGGAAAGACTATCTCCTTAAGATAGCTGATAAATTTGTATGTCCACTCTATGAAATGCCCGTGATGAAAGACCACATGGTTAAACTCGTCCTTTATGGCGAAGTTCGGATAGGATATCTCAAAACTGAAATCTTTGGGAACTCCGCGGCAGCCCTTTATAACATTGTTCAAAAGGTAAGATTCCGGAAATCCCCTGTCTTTCTTATGGTCGCCATCTTTTTTCGGCTTTTTGGAGACATGTTCGTCTCTTTCAAACATGTTTGTCGTATGCCACTGCGGCGGCAGCGCCTCGCCGCATTGCAGGTTCAGCCGTTTTATGTACTCAACATACTGCGTCTCTCTCGCGCTTTCCCATATGTGATGGTCGTGATTGCCGGGGATATAAATAATCCTGTCAAAAAGCGGGCTGCCCTCAAAGACCAATTCTATAAATTGCATAAATACCGTTGCCGCCACATCAGTAGTGGACAGCGCCATCTCCAGCGTGTCACCGTTTAATATCAATGTCGGCTTTGGTGCGCCCGCGCTGTTGTGGCCGATTGCCTCTCGCATACATTCAACCAGAGACCTCAGGCACGCTGCCGCCTGGCTCGTATCAACCTTAGTAGTGCCAGGTTCTAATGCGGTTAGAATGCTGCCCTCATCCCCCAAGTGCATGTCAGATAAACATACATATCTGATGTCGTGTTTCTTCTCTGTCATTCGATCCTCACTTTGGATTTTATGATGCGCTATTATACTTGACGAAATATTAATAATGCAATATGTGACATTATAATAAATTATGAATATAGCATGTTACGCTAAGGTAACATATGGCTATGATTTAGCTATGTAAAACGCTCAGTTATAAACTATGAAACGAAATAATATCATGTGCGGGATACATCGAATGAGTGTCAGCTGGCTTCCCGGCGCTAAAAAAACACGGGGGCGAGAGTGCTTGGCCTCCCGCCCCCGTGTGGTTATCTCTGTTTATGACTATGCCCTGGCGGCCTATGGCAGCAACGACTTAGCGGCCTATGCCGGCGATTTCTTTACAAATACATCTTCCTTCCATCTGCCGAAGGAGTGCAGCTTCTTTCCCCAGTAGTGGCGCCACGTCTCAGAACCTGATACGGTTTCGACAACGCCGTTGCCGCTTGAGGCATGAACAAAGTGCACGGTGCCAAAGAGTACCTTTGTGACAATGCCGACGTGATATATCCTGTTGCCTCTGCCTTTAGAAAAGAAGATGAGGTCTCCGGGGCGCAGGTCCCACAGTGAGACATACTGGCAGCTCTGCCGTATATCCCTTGATGATATGCTGCTTGGGGCAAACTGATAGTTAGTGCCGATGAGGCTGTTGCGCGTAATGGCGCTGACCAGATTGGAGCAGTCGGACTCTCCGGTGGTGTCAGGATTTGATGAGAGGCGATAATTCATGCCAAGATATACCTTTGAGATAAATGGGACATTCTTCTGTAAGTACGAATATACGTCGCTGCTCATCTGGCGGAAGAAGCCGTTTGCCTGCTGCTGTCCGGGGCTTGTGTCCTCTGTTAACTGGTTTCCCTGTTCGTCTTCCTGAACATCTGTCAGACATGTCGGGCATGTCTTGCCGTCCGGGATGACAGACGCAGAGGATTTGCCTGCTGCAAAGGCTTGTCCTGAAACTACGCAAAAACAGACTACAACAAGCGCGATAAGAATAAATAATTTCTGTTTCATAGATAGAATACCTCCAGTATTTGATAACGATAATGAGCTAAACCCATCATTTTTACGACAACTATTTGATATTTCTAATTTATTAAGCTGGCTTTACTAAGTAAAACCCTATCACTATGCAATTAAAGCATATTACCTGTCTGCATGTCAAGAGCTTTTTAAAAAATAAATGTTTACACGCAAAAATAATAGGCGATGTGCAAAAAAATAGCGCGGCGGTCTACTCCTTTAGCAGCCTCCAGAGGCTGGTGCGCGATATGCCCAGGGCGTCTGCCGCCATTGATCTGTTGCCGCCAAACTGCTCTATCACCTTCTCTGTGTATTGTTTTGTGAGCTGGTCTATGGTCAGGATCTTTTCAGGATTGAGCGTTTCAATCTGAAATATTGATATCCCCTGCGGCAGGCTCCCTCTGGTTATGGCGTTTGTGGTCTCTATGATTACCGCCCGCTCTATAATATTTTCAAGTTCGCGCACATTACCGGGGAAGTCATACTCTTTGAGGGTTTTCATGGCCTCCGGCGCTATTGCCGTTATGCCCTTCTTATATTTCATTGAATACTTTTCAAGGAAGAATGCGGCCAAGGGGGCAATATCATCCCTTCTGTCCCTCAATGAGGGTATCGCCACCTCCATCACGTTAAGACGATAGTATAAGTCCTCTCTGAACTGGCCCGATGCCGTCAGTGTCCTGATGTTTTGGTTGGTTGCCGCTATAAACCTGACGTCCACTCTTATCAGCTTCGTCCCGCCTACGCGGTAGAACTCGCCGTCTTCGATGGCCTTTAACAGCCTCGCCTGAAGGTTTGGCGGCATCTCCGATATCTCATCCAGAAACAGCGTACCGCCGTGGCTTACTTCCATAAGACCCTTTTTCATGGCAAATGCCCCCGTGAAGGCCCCCTTCTCGTGGCCAAACAGTTCGCTTGCCAAGAGTTCCTCGGTCAGTACCGCGCAGTTTATCCCTATGAATGGTTTGTCTTTACGTGCGCTTAGCTGGTGAATAAGACGCGCAGTCTGCCCCTTGCCTGACCCTGTTGCCCCTGAGAGCATCACGTTGCAGTCGGATGTCTTCAGTTTGTCTATTGTGTCCATAATCTGGTTCATTGCCGCACTCTTAACAATAAAAGGGATCTTACTACCGACAAGGCCGGCAGATACCCGCAGCCCCTCAATCTCCCGTCTCATCGAGTGTTTCTCTTTTATCTTTGCCAGCTTAATAAGCAGGTCGTCTATGTCAAATGGTTTTGTGATATAGTCCTCTGCGCCGTTCTTTATCGCCTCAACCGCTGCCGCAACCGTCCCGAAGCCGGTTACGATAATAACGCTGATGTCCGGGTGCCACTGCCGTATGTTTGAAAACAGCTCAAGGCCGTCCATGCCAGGCATTTTTATGTCTGTGATTACGACCTGATATTGTCTTTTCTCTATAGCCTCAAGCGCGGCAAGGCCGTTAGCTACGCCGTGCGTGCTATAGCCTGCGTCTTCCAGCGCATAGATAAGGTGCTTTCTCGATACGTCCTCGTCCTCTGCAATAAGTATTCTCATCAGTCCTCCGGCCTGTCTGTAAAGGGCAGCGATATGGTAAATGTCGTGCCTGCGCCCAGTTCGCTTGCAACTGTGATTGTGCCCTTGTGGTTTTTGATTATATTGTATGTGATGAAAAGCCCAAGACCCGTGCCGCTTCCTTTTTTTGTATAAAACGGTTCAAAGACACGGTCTAAATCCTCAGCCGCTATGCCTGTCCCCGTGTCCGAGACCAGCAATACGGCCTCGTCGGACTTGACGTCAATAGAGACCCTTAGCGTGCCTTGTCCTCTCATAGCGTCAACCGCGTTAATAAATAAATTAATGAACACCTGCTCAAGCTGCTGGCGGCCGGCGCTGATAAATCCCTCGCCATCAATAGTGAACGTTATGCCGCTAAGGTCTGCCGAGGCAGCTAACCTTTTGTATGTGTCAGAGACCATACTGTAAAGCTCAAAGCGCTCATATTGCGGCCTCTTGTTCTTCACAAAGTCCATGAGATCGCCCACAATCTTTTTCATGCGCATGGTTTGAGACTGGATGTCTTCTATAGAATCGGAGATGACCTCAGGGCACTGCCCCTTAGAAAGCGCCCTACGCAGCGTTTGCGCGGCCAGATTGATATTATTTAATGGATTATTAAGCTCGTGGGCAACCCCTGAGGCCAGCGTACCCAGGGCCGAGAGCTGCCTTGACTGATGTAGTTGTTCGTCCTTGCTGTTGATTTGCGCCTGCCGCTGCCTAAGCTCCTCGGACATCTTATTAAATACCCCTTTGAGATGTTCAACCTCATCCATTGTCTCATTCACATCAAGCGCCGGGAAGTACCCGTGGCCGGCCTGTTCCATTGTGTCCTCAAGTTCTTTCAGGCGCGCTGCCACCTTTCTGCTTACCTTAACCAGAAGCCAGAGGCCAAGCGCAAACGACAGAGGTATTATAATAAGTGCGCTGAACTGTGTGATTCTGATAAGATGTTCTATTCTGGAACGTGCAGTTTTGTCCAGGCCATTGGAGGTTGTAATCAGTTCGTCTCCTATTTTTCTTAATGCCGTCACATCATTAGCGAGGGCGCTGAGAATTTCTATCATGCCGTTAGTGTTGGGCATAGACCTGAGCATGGCGATGTTTTCATGGGGATGCTCACGGTATGTTGCGCTGACTATCGGCAGGATGGGATGCGTGTCTTTTTCTTTCTGAAATTCGATGGATTTACTTAGTATGTCTTCAAATAAGGCCGAGTATTTATCTAATTTATCATTTATGCCGTGAAGCAAGTCTGCACTGACATTGAACGACTCCAACTTTGCAATGGCCTTGATGTCCACGGTGTAGTTCAGAACCCTTTGAGCGGCTGCGTCATCGCCGCCCAGGAAGTTTTTCTCGAATCTTCGCATCTCAAGAATCTTGCTCCTTGCCCTGTCTGTTGCCTCAAGGGTTCTGATGTCCTCAATGATTTTAATGAAGTCCCCATATGCCAGAATAAACAGCAGCGCCATGAGGGAAAAACTTGCCGTAAAACTTAGGATTATCTTTCTAGCCATGTAGTGTTAAGCGCATGAGCCTGTCTCCTTTTATATAGCGATGCAGAAACGCCATACTTTAACATATCCACGCAGGGAAAGGGGCCTCTGCCCTTTTCCCTGCGTGTGGACTGTTTAACTTTGGAGCAGGCCGCTTTGAGGCAGGCCGAACGCCACCTCTTTAGCGGTGGCCTTGGCCGCGGCCTTTTTCGCGTCGCACTCCCAGAATACTCTATGGGGGCATTCGCTGCATACGCCAGTGTCCTGCATTGAGACGAGTGTCTCTATAGCCTGTTCCTTTGACTCAAAGATATGGTCGTGGCGAATTTCCTCTACCGCCCCGCTTTTTTCCATTAATTTCATCATTGGCGGCTTGATGCCGCAGAAGTATATGTCCTTATTATTTCTCCTGTACTCATCAACCATATGAACAAGGCTCTCAACGCCTGACAGGTCTATTTGGTTGATGCTTGAGCATATGATTAACAGCGTGTGCTGTGTCGGCGTGAAGGCCTGAAGCCTTGTAATGTTTTCCTCGACATGGCTCATAGCGGCGAAGTATAAATCTCCGTCTATCATAATCATCCCCATCTGAGGACATTGAGGCAGAAACGGGTCTGTTACAAGCTGGCGGTTGTGAATCTCCGGCACTCTGGGAAGCACCTTAGGCTGTGCGGTCTTGTTAAGAAACAGGCCGATAGACAGAAGCGCCCCAACGTAGATGGCAAATTCCAGCTCAAGAAACAGCGTGGATAAGAATGTAACGAGCATTACCGCCGTGTCTTGTTTTGACAGGCGAAACGTAGTCCGTATGTGGTGAAAGTCAACAAGATTATATGCGACAACGAGGATTACGGCGGCCATCGAGGCAATCGGCAGATACGCGGCATACGATACGACAAACATCAGAATTGCCATAAGCCATGCCGCAGCGAATATCGCCGCAGCAGGGGTCTTGGCACCGGCTGAGTAGTTAACGCCGCTTCTGGTAAATGAACCAGATGAGGCATAGGCTGAAAATAACGAGCCGACGATGTTTGAAAGCCCCTGGCCAATGAACTCCTGATTGCCGTCTATCTTCTGGCCTGATTTCATGGCAATTGAGCGGGCAATTGAGACGGCCTCCATAAGGCCTAGCATCGCTATGGCCATAGCCGGCGTAGAAAGCACGCGTATTGAGTCAAGCGACAGGTGCGGCAGGACAAAATGTGGAATAGCCGAGGGCAGCGCCCCCACTACCTTTACGCCCTTACCCTGCCATCCCATTGAAACGGCCAGCACCGCCCCGCCAACCATCGCAAAGAGCATCGAAGGCCACTTGGGACGAACCTTGCGTACAAATAACACAATGAACAGCGTCACGGCTGCCGTCATCAAAGAGTAAATGTTAAGGTCGTGGACATTTTTTATCAGCAGCCCTATGTTGTCAACAAAATGAGCCGCGTTTTTGTATTGCAGACCAAAGAGGTGTTTAAGCTGGCTTGATGCGATTAATATTGCCGCCCCTGTGGTAAAGCCGATAACTACCGAATGGGAGACGAAGTTTATCAGGCCGCCAAGCCTTGCCGCCCCCAAGATAAACTGAAATACCCCTGTCATCAGCGTCAACAGTAGTGTAAGTTCAATATAGTAGTTTGAGCCTGGTTCGGTAATGGCCGAGATACTGGCAAATATTACTAACGATATGGCAGTAGTAGGGCCTGATATCAGGTGCTTGGAAGAGCCGAACAGCGCCGCTATCACAGCCGGTATCATCGCCGAGTAAAGGCCGTACTCCGGCGGCATCCCTGCTATCATCGCAAAGGCAACGCCCTGAGGCAGCACCACCACAGCACCCGTAAGCCCGGCAAACAGGTCGTCCTTCCATGAGGTTTTTACAGTTGAAATCCACTTGAGAAATGGGAATATAGCTGTCAATGTCTTTTTCATTTCAGTATTTGTCATCTCACCACCATCACAGAGTTTTCTGCCGCTAGGACCACGTTAAAAACGGTCCCGCCCATGAAGAAGCGTTTCGTAAGACCGCTCTTGCCTTTACCGTTTAGTACTATGACAGAGTAATTCCTGCCATATTTTATGAGTTCCTCAACAGGGTCGCCAACGGCGGTTCGTATTTCGGCTGCGGCAAGCCCGTGAGATTTCAAGATTCTCTGTCCCTCCTCAACTATTTCCCTAGCCTTTGTCTCCTGCTGCGAATAGCGTGCCACTGAGATTAAAGACACAGGGCACTCACAGCGTGAGGCCAGCATCACATCCTTGTGCATCATCTCATATGCCTCGGCAGAGCCGTCCAATCCAACAAGATGGCCGTGGCCGGCCTCAAGCTCTCTGGCAATCAGCACCGAACACGGGGCGTGCACGACAACCTTCTGCACCTCGGACGATAAGAATATCCTGCTTAGCCCGCTGCGCTTAGAGGCCCCTATGATAACCAGATTGTAGGCACCGTTTTCTATTTCGTCGAGGATTTCAGAGGCGGCGTTTCTGCCGTTTTTTAGTTTCAGATTTACTACTTCACCTGATGGTCCGTGGTGGGTAATCTGGAAATCGCCGAACAGGTCGCCGTCAAAATTCCCTCCCTGCTCAGACACCCAGTCCTCTGCCATCCAGCCGTGGGCTATCAATCCCAGCCGCGCCTCCTCAAGGTAGCGTATCTCAGGAATAGACATGCCCAAGCTCTTGTTGGCGTACATCTTTTCCTTAACGCCGACACCAACCAGTTCTCTTTCAGGCTGCTCTTCACCGCCTTTACAGACGTGGAAAATCGTTATCTCCGCTCCAATTCCCCTGCCTAACTTTGCGCCGTAGCGCATGCCCCTCATCGCATCTGAGGAGCCGTCTGTGCATATCAATAATTTAAATGGCCTTCCTTTTTCCATTCTGTTAAATCCTCACCAGAAGCACAGGGCACGGGGCATTGTCTATCACTTTTCCAACCGTGTT
>JAKOEO010000060.1:11772-20710 GCA_022321325.1 Candidatus Magnetominusculus sp. LBB02
TCCTCACCAGAAGCACAGGGCACGGGGCATTGTCTATCACTTTTCCAACCGTGTTCCCCTGCATCAGCTTTTTTATTCGATTAGATTTATGTACGCCCATCACTATCAAATCGCAGCTTTGTTCCTCAGCGGCCTCAAGGATCTTTTCGTGCGGGCTGCCGTACTCAAGCCTTACCTTTACAGGGGAGAGCTTATTGGCCGAGAACTGCTCTATCTCTGAGCGTATCTTATCGCCATCGGAGCTCAGCGTCTCCTCTATTTTCTTGACGCCGGTTAAATCAAGGTCGCCGTTGTAGTGCGGCAGCACCTTAATAATTGTCACCCATGACTTTTCTTTTGCCGCTAATGCCAAGCCCTGTCTGATTACCTCGTTTGAATTGCCGACCGCTATTAAGACCTTCCTATAGCCCTTCATAATGTCTCCTCCAATCGTTACATGATGTTGTTAATTAACTGTATGATTGCAGGATTTATGCCATGCTATAAGTTATTGATATTAATAGGAATTAATAACGATGGGTATGGCGTAAGCGTTTATATTCTAAACGTCTGTTAACACTCTTCTTTGATTATCTTCCAGAGGCTTGTCCTTGATATGCCAAGCACCTCAGCGGCCTTTGTCTTGTTGCCGCCGAGGTATTCGACTATTCGAAGGGCATACTCCCTGTTGAGCTGCTCAATGGTCTTAATGGCATCCGGCCTGACAATGTCCGAGGCAAGGACTGATAGTTTTTGCGGCAGACTCTCAGGGGTTATAAGGCTAGAGTTTTCTAAGATTACCGCACGCTCAATGATATTCTCCAGTTCCCTGACGTTGCCCGGGTAGTTGTAGTTCATAAGGATTTCCATTGCCTTGCTGGTGAAGGCGGTTATTTTCTTTCCGCATCTGGGGGTGTGTTTCTTTAGGAAATGAAGACAGAGTTCGTTAATATCGTTTATCCTTTCGCGAAGGGGCGGGATGGCGATCTCCATAACATTTAACCGGTAGTACAGGTCTTCTCTAAACTTCCCGGAAGATAGCAGGGTTGTAATGTTTTTATTGGTTGCCGCTATAATTCTGACATTTACCTTGATGGATTTGATGCCGCCAATTCTATAAAACTCCCCATCTTCGATAAACAGGAGGAGCTTTGCCTGAAGGTTTGTAGAGAGTTCGGCAATCTCGTCAAGAAATAGCGTACCGGTGTCGGCTATCTCAACCAGGCCCTGTTTTGTCTTCAGCGCCCCCGTAAACGCCCCGGCCTCGTAGCCAAAGAGTTCGCTGCTCAGGAGTTCCTCTGTGAGGGTTGCGCAGTTAATAGACAGATACGGCCTGTCCTGCCTCTTGCCGGAGTAATGAATGAGGCGGGCTATGAGGCTTTTCCCAGCGCCGCTTTCCCCGGTTAATATAAGGTTGCAGTCAGAGCCTTTCATGCTTTCTATCAGGGTGACGATTCGCTTCATGCCGGGGCTGTTGGCCGTGATGCTGAACTTCTTATTTATTGCCAGCGCTGCCTTTAACGCGGTATTTTCCTTCAGCATCAGCCTGCGTTCTTTGAGTTTGGATACCTTGAGGGTTAACTCGTCCAGCTCGAATGGCTTTGTAATGTAGTCTGAGGCGCCCTTTCTCATAGCCTCAACGGCTGATTCGATACTGCCGTATGCGGTAATGATTATCACCTCAATTTCGGGGTATTTTTCCTTTATCTTCTCAAGAAGGCCGATGCCGCTTAGCTTAGGCATCTTTATATCAGATATGAGGCAGTCAAAGCTGCCTTTTTCTATCTTTGCAAGGGCGTCCTCTCCGTCTCTTGCCGTAGTTGTGTCGTAGCCCTCTTTCTCTAAGACATATACGATATGGTTTAACGTTATCTCTTCGTCTTCTGCTATGAGTATTTTAAGTTTCAATCGTTTGCCCGCTAACCGGCAGCGTAATTATGAAGGTAGTTGAGCTTCCCTGTTCGCTTTCCACTTTCAACTCACCGCCGTGTTTTTTTATGATATTATACACTATTGCAAGCCCTAAACCAGTGCCTTTGTCTTTAGTAGTGAAAAAAGGCTCAAATATTTTCTCAATATCAGCAGCGGCAATCCCAGGGCCGGTGTCTGAGATGCTTATTCTTATCGAACTATCCACTGTTTCATGCCTTACGCTGAGCGCCCCCCGGTTCTGCATTGCCTCAACGGCATTTAAAAACAGATTGATAAACACCCTTTCAATCTGTTCAGAGTCGCAGAAGATGTGCGTATTGTCTCCTACTATGGCGAATTCGATTTCTTTAACGTCCACTACGAAGGCTATTTGTTTAAACGCGTTATTAACTAACGAATAGACATCCACCTCTACGGGGACGAGCTTTCTGCCTCTGGCGAATTCAAGCAGGTCGCCGATTATAAATTTGACGCGCTTGGTTTGCCCTAATACGTCCCCGGTAATCTTTTTAAGAAACGGAGAGGCGCTGTCTCCTATCTCTCTCAATAGCACTTGCGCCGACAGGTAGATATTATTGAGGGGATTGTTAAGCTCATGGGCCACGCCTGAGGCCAGTGTGCCGATGGCGGCAAGTTTCCTGCTTTGGAGCAGTTCTTCGTTTTGTTGTTCTATCTCCTTTTCTCTTTGTTTAAGTTGGCTCTCCATCTCATAAAATTTATTAAAAAGGATACCAAGCTCATCTTTTTCATACAGCAGTGCAGAGGTGGGATGTCGGTCGTCATGAAAAAAACCTTTCCCTGTGTCTTCTACGATTTTTACCAAACGATTCAGTCGGTTTGCTATATTATTGCTGATCATGAAGAGCATTCCAAGGCCAACTACAAAAAAAAGCGGCAGCAGCACAAGTATGGCAAGCTGTGACGACCGTACGGCATCATCAACCTTAGTGCGGGCGGACTTGTCCAGCTCATTTGCCGCGTTTATAAGGTTTTCCCCAATCTTTCTTAGTGAATGAATGTCAGCGTCCAGAACTTTCAGCTCAGTCACGAGGGTAATGTCAGGGGAAAGCGCATTTTTCTCAATGAACTCACCGGCCTTAAGCGGTATATCTGTGAATGTGGATTCTATGAGAGAGATAAGCTCTTCATCCAACTTTGCTGATTTTATCTTGTTCTTTAAGATATTTACAGAAGTTTCAATTTTTTTGAATGCGGCCTCGTATTGTATAAGCAATTCCCTGATGGCGGACAATCTTTCGTTATTTACAGGTTGAGATAAAAACAGTTCGGTTAAGTCATTCAGGTATTTATAGACCATGCCGGACTCTGGCGCTGCCTGTGATGAGCCATAGAGGAAATAGTTTTTTTCATGTCTTCGAAGCTGAAGACACTTGCTGCGAATGGTGTCGGTTGTCTCCAGATAGGCTATTTCATGTTTTATCTTTACGAAATTGAAATACTCAATTGCCGACAGGAAGACAACGATAACGCCGGTCACCATGAAACTCAGGATTATTTTATCTTTCAGCGACATAGAATATACTATCTCATAGTGAGTCTATATTTTTCAATGCGGCATAGAGGTTAAAAAGAAGGCGGCACATTGAAAATTAAGCGTACCGCCTTCCGTTATATTTTAAATAGCTTCTCTGTCTTTTATCACAAGCACTGAACAGTGCGACAGTGCAACCACCCGTTCTGCAACGCTGCCCATCAAGAGCCTGCTTATCCCCGTCCTTCCATGCGTACCCATCAGGATGACATTGACATTCAGCTCCTTTGCCTTGTTTACGATAACCTCATAGGGGCTGCCAACGCTGGTAACTGCCACTGCATTGACGCCTTCTTTTTCTGCTGCTTCCCTCACCCGCGAAACTATGGCCTCAGACTCGGAGAGCCGGTCATCGCCTGACGCCACTGACAGTACCGTAAGATAGTTTACGTGCGGACATCTCTTTGCCATATTTATGGCCTCTTTCTCTGCCGAGGCGCTGTATGTGGAGCCGTCTGTTGCCAGAAGCACATGCTCACCCTTTATGTCGGCGTCTTTTGGCACTACCAATACCTTGCACGGGGCATATGCAATGACCTTTGCCGTTACGCTTCCCATCAACACTCTCTTGAGGCCGGTCATCCCTCGTCTGCCCATTATGATTAAATCGGCCTTTCTGTCATAGGCCTCTTCGATAATCCCTTCAAATGTGTCGTTGCTCCTTTTTATGATTATATCAAGCTCGACATTATCCTCGGCCGCCCTTTCCCTTATATCTTCAAAATATCTTGTGAGTTTGTTGTCTACCTGTTCGACAAATGTCATGCCGCCGCTTTCATAGGTATCGCTAAGGGCATTGACATAGAGAAGCGTGAGCTTGATGCTGCATGATTTGGAAAACAACAGGGCCTCTCTTATTGCCCCTTCACTATATTCTGAACCGTCCACTGCAAGGAGCAGGGACTTCAACTCCCCCATAAGCTGCGACCTGTACATTATATCCATCTTTGAAACTTCAGTCGTTGCCATGATTACTGTCCTCCGGAGGCGTGCTGATGTTTTACGGCCAGCTTGATATTAAGCTGATGCTCGGTAATCAGGCCCTTAATAATGGCCTTAAGAATGATAAAAGCGCCTATGAGCAGGGCTAAAATCATTATTGCAAAACTTGAGCTTTTCAATCCCTTAGCCAACCCCTCGCTAAGAGGACTGATAACCTTAAGCTGGGAAAGATATACCGGTATCATAAGCAAACGGCTGAATAACACTATCATCATAATGGTTGCCATAACCACCTTTATCATAAAGGGCTTAACGTAAGTCGTGCCTATGGCGCCAAGCTGAATGCCAAACAGTGAGCCGCCAAGTATCAACATTGAAAGCCTGATGTCAACCAGCCCGTGCAGGGCATATTTAAAAGAACCTCCAACGCCCATGACGAAGGCTATTACCAGCTCAGTAGCGCTTGCCATAAGGCCGGGCGCGCCCATTACATACATCATCGAAGGTACGCCGATAAACCCGCCTACGGCAATCGTAGCTGCCAGTATGCCCGTTGCAAATCCCAGAGGCAGGGTAAACAACACTGATATACGCGCGTTTAACGATTTGAAATATACCATCGTACCGGGTATATGGACTGACTGTACCCAGCGGGCTAATGCCGTTACCTTTTCTTCTTCATTTGTGGTTTGATTTTTGAGACTTTTCAGGACATCTTTCAGAATAATCGAACCTACTACCCCAAGTGCCAGGACAAAGGCCACGCTAACGTATAGATTTGAACCGGCATCGCCAAAGGAATGTTTAATTTTTTCCTGAAGACTGGCGCCGTAAAGTACTCCGGCCTCGCTTGAGACGCCCATAATTAATCCTAATTTAATATCTACCTGACCATACCTGTAACGCTTAATTGCCCCAATGAGGGCCTTAGGGAATTTATGGCACATATTGCTTGCAACGGCAACAAGGCCAGGCACTCCAAGGCTCATCATCGCCGGCGTCAGTACAAATGCCCCGCCTGAGCCGATAAAGCCGCTCACTAATCCCCCAATAAACCCCACAATAAACAGATAAACCGCGGTCGTCGTCGTTAAGTCTATGAAATTTGAGGCTTGTGCCGCTAAGTCGTGCATAGTTAAATCACCTCTTCTCTTTTTTTGCCGAGATACCGATTATATCCCAGAAGTGTCCTGTAAAACCGCCGTGCACAAACGAAAACAGAAACGCCGTTGCAATCGGAAGTAGCGCGTAGTAGCCGCCTTTTGCAAACGTCTCGTTTAATATGTGCTGCTTTGTAAACAATACCGTGTAAAGAACCAGGGAAAGAACTCCCAAAACTGCAGCCTTGACGTAGTGTTTCTTCTTGAACTTGCCAATTCCCTCTGCCATTGTTGACCCCCGTGTCGTTGATTTATTTGCCAGACGTTACCATAACCATCTGATAGTTAGTGTCTTTGCTTACGTTATAACGAGATAAACTCATTGAGACTCCAGAATATATTCCTTAAACACGCAGTACATATTGCAAGTAACGTGCCAATAGGAGTAACTATTTGAAATGTAATAATTATTACATAATTGCAGATATCACATTAGTGTTGCAAAATTAAACGCCGCAATTGAGATACCCTTATATCAGGCGCATTTTTAGGTGTTGCAAAAGTTGAGCAATGTGTTGCATAATGCAGCGCGGTGTGTTTAGCCGTTTAAATTGCAAACACGCAGCCGGATATTATGACTCAAACAAAGATTCTAATCGTTGATGACGAGAGGGTTGCCCTTCAGAACCTTGAGCGCTTTATGGCTAATGAAGGCTACGAGGTGGTTACGGCTTCAAACGGCGCTACCGCTATAAAGCACATCGAATCCCAACATTTTGACGTGGTGCTGACTGATTTGACGATGGACAAGGTTGACGGTATGCAGGTGTTGAAACGCTGTCTGCAGTGTCATCCAGATGCGGAGGTGATAATGATAACGGGCTTTGCCACGCTTGAGTCGGCGGTAAACGCTATGAAGCAGGGGGCGTTTCATTATATAGCAAAGCCAATTCATATAGAGGAGCTGCGAAAGGTTACGAAAGAGGCGGCGGAGAAAGTCGCCCTGAAAAAAGAGAACAAGGAGCTGCGCTCTATCTTGGACACATATCAGGGAAAGGTGAAGATAATCACGCAAAACGCGGCGATGCTGACCCTGTTAGAGACAGCAAGGCAGATTGCCCCCACAGATTGCAGCATTATTATACGAGGCGAGAGCGGCACGGGCAAGGAGTTATTAGTCAGGTACATTCACCATCACAGCGCAAGAGAGGGCGGCCCGTTTTTTGCGATAAACTGCGGGGCGTTTACAGACGAGCTTCTGACAAACGAGCTGTTTGGACATGAGAAGGGCGCGTTCACAGGGGCGATGGCGCAGAAGCGTGGGCTTATAGAGATGGCCTCAGGCGGCACGCTGTTTTTGGACGAGGTCACGGAGATGTCACCCTCGATGCAGGTAAAACTCCTGAGGGTAATTCAGGAGCGGGAGATGTTCAGAGTTGGCGCAACAGAGCCGGTGGCGGTTGACGTCAGAATAATCTCGGCAACGAACAAGGCGGTGAGAGAGGCGATAAAAAGCGGGAAATTCAGGAGCGACCTCTACTTTCGCCTAAACGTTGTTACGATGCGAGTTCCCCCGCTATCGGAAAGAAAGGACGACATAGCGATACTGAGTTATCATTTCCTGAAGAAATACGCAACGCTTATGAAAAAAGAAGTCCATGAGATATCGAAAGAGGTGATGGACTGCCTTAAAGGCTATGAGTTTCCCGGCAATGTCAGGGAACTGGAAAACATAATAGAACGTGCCGTGGCGCTCACAACCGGCAAGTCAGTGGAGGCCTCCCACCTCTCAGACGACCTAAGGTATTTGACCGTAACGACATTCAGAAGAAAAGACGGCAACATTCCCACATTAGAAGAACAGGAACGGTCATACATCACATGGGTACTGAACGAAATGAACGGCAACAAGACGCTGGCCGCCAAGGCCCTGGGCATAGACAGGGTATCGCTGTGGAGAAAACTGTCGAAATATGGTCTGGATAGCGCTGGTGAGTAGCCGGCACTTGTCAGGTCGGGCGTTGATTTAATGTGTGAGGAACACTTAATGCTTCCTGCGTTTTTGGAGCCTAGTTTTGAGACGCCCCAGTAAGGAAGATTTTGGCAGCGATGTCTTAGGTTTAGATGAGATTGCAGGCTTTATACCGTCTGCTATGAGTCTGCTGACCTCGGCCACTGTCTGCTTGCCAAATTTCTTGTACACACTCAGCAAAAACAGCGATACGAATGCCTCGACTTGTTTCACATCCTCAAGGGCTGCCGCATATGACGTGATAACCTGCGCCAGTGTCTTAGTGTTTACCTTCTGTCCTTTGGTTTTAGTAGTAGATTGCATAGATTTTAGTCCTCCTTAGGTTATATTCGGCCTCAGCCGTTTTACATAGGGGCTGCCTGTAGTTAATCCAGTTTCTTGCATAGGAATATATACTCAGAAGCGCCATCCTTATAGCCATCGGTCTTCTCTATGCGTTTATAAATCCTACCATCGCTGCTTACATGCTCAACCGGCAATTTCTTGAAACGGACTTTCTCTACTGCGTCATTTACAACTGCCAATATGTCGGTGATTTCCCAGTTATACAATATCTTCGGGACGTTAGGGTCATCTACAGTGTAGACTCTGGGAGAATAAGCACCCTTAAGGCCCATAGAAAACCTTGTTTTCACGAATGACCCATTTCTTAAATATTTAACCTCTGGCCATTCTTCTGACCATTCATCAATGACGGCATATATTACTCCAAAGTCCAAGATTATCCCTTCATCTTTGGAATAATATCGAACTTTTCCAACCGCATCATAAACGCCTAGGTTGACTTGCTTTATCGCCTTAGTCTTGTTGCGGGTTATCTCCATACTGTCAAGCGATTTGATTACTAACTCAAGCGTTAGTTTCTGACCAACCCTGTAATCACCCCATTCAAACCGAACTAATGGGTGGTCAACCAAACTCCATAGACCGGCGTCAATTACATTTTGTATCATCGTCATATTACCTCCTTTAGCATAGTTTAACATTGCAACCCATAGGCGCTGCCTGTAGTTAATCCAGTTTCTTGCATAGGTATATATATGAGGCAGAGCCGTCACAATCGTTATTGCCATCAGTCTGCTTTATGCGTTTATAAATACTGCCATCGCTGGTTATATTAGCCACCGGCAAATCATTGAAATAGGTCTTCCCATTCCACTGCGTTATTGAATCAACTAATATATCAGTTATTTCCCATGTGTACGTCATGTATGGGATATCTGGGTCATCCCTTTGAAAATTCTGATAAGTATAATCGCATTCAAAGCCTATATGTAGTTTTGTTCTCACGAATGAGCCGTTTCTTAGATTCTTAACCTCGGGCCAATCTACAGCGTATGCGTATATTCGTAAGCGTCTAAATAACTACACCATCTGATTTCACGGCAAGCACATTCCTAT
>JAKOEO010000061.1:0-9396 GCA_022321325.1 Candidatus Magnetominusculus sp. LBB02
GCTATAGACAGCACCAAAAGCGGCCTAAGCCTCACCGCATAGGCCACAGGCAGCACACCCGCCCCCCATATCAATATTCCAAACGCGGAGTTTGACGATACATTATAGGCCTGGGCTATCAGGAAGATGCCGGCACCAAATATTATCGCGCCCAACAGGTAAAACGATGCCCCGACCTTTGGATATGTTCCCTTTTCGTGGCACAGGTAGTGCCCCGTGCCATAGCTTGATATCATGCCTGATAAAATCAGTAAGATCTTGCCCCATTTTGGTATCGCCTGCCAATTGGCTGAGAAAAAGAGTATTACTCCCGCACCTAACAGCAATGCCCCCAGTATGGAAAGCGTTATTATCAGCTTCGATGGAATGACGGCAGTGGCAGCCGGTTTATTATAGCGGGCAAGGATGTCCTCTTTTTGCTGGGGCGAAATTATGCCATCCCTAAGCCACAGACTGGCCTGACGGTGAAGCTCTTTTATAAAAGCGCCTTCGTCGCTCATCATATATTATATATTAGTTTGGTACGCCGGTCAATACGCAGCTATTTATCAGGGCGAACGCACTATGGTAGATTTGCTCTCACTCCGCAACAAAAAGTTGTCTCCACCAGACTTGCCCTGTCGTCATTCCGGCTTGTCCGTAATCTTCTTTGGCTTGAGGATGTGTAGAGACAGATTCCGGACAAGCCGGAATGACAAAATTGAGGGCCAGAATGACCGATTTAGTGCATTAAATGCTATACTATGAATTAGTTTGACTCTGAAATCACAACAAATTGCATATAGTGCGTTTGCCCTGAGCTATTTATTGAGCCTGAACTACAATACGCCGATGAGTCTTTGTGAAACCCCTTTAACGCAATCTTAACATCATTGTAATCAGGGTGTAACCTTACTTTAATCATAGCGTAACAATAAAAGTGATAGACTAAGCCAGGGCTAAGTTTATCTTGGCTGATCATGAATAAGGGGTGTTCAATGAAGAAAATCAGCATGGCCGTAGTATTTCTATTTATGGTAGCATCGCTTCTAATTTGTGGATTAAACAGTGAGCTGAGGGCAGAAGACGTTGTAAAACTGCAAGGGGCAGGGGCGACCTTCCCCGCTCCACTCTATTATAAGTGGTTTAAGGCCTACTCCGCAGCGCACAAGGGCGTTCAGGTTGACTACCAGTCAGTCGGCAGCGGCAGCGGCATTAAGAGCGCTATTGACAAGACAGTGGATTTTGCCGCGAGCGACGCCGCTATGACAAAGGAAGATATGGCAAAGATAGAAGGCGGCGTACAGCTTCTGCCCGTAACTGCGGGCAGCATAGTGCTGTCCTACAATCTTGAAGGCATCAAGGACCTGAAGCTGCCGCGCGATGTCTATCCAGACATATTCCTCGGCAAGATAACGAAATGGAATGACGCCAAGATTGCGGCGGCAAATCCCGGCGTGAAACTTCCCGATATGCCGATCAACGTCGTAGAGCGCTCTGACGGCAGCGGCACGACATTCGTCTTTTCCAAACATCTAAGCGCGATAAGCAAGGAGTTTGAGGAAAAAGTCGGCTTTAAAACAACGGTAAACTGGCCTGTAGGTACCCGCTCAAAAGGAAACGAAGGCGTAACGGCGAGCATTAAGACAACCCCCGGTGCAATAGGATATATAGAATACGGCTTTGCAATGAGCCAGAAGATGCCGATGGCCACTCTTCAGAACAAGTCCGGCGGCTTTGTTGCCGCTTCAACCGCCTCCGGCCAGGCGACTTTATCCACTATAAAGCTGCCTGAGGACCTTATAGTTTGGGATTCTGACCCCGTCGGCAAGGAAGACTATCCAATTGTAACCTTCACATGGCTGATATGCTATAAGCACTACGCAGATGCGAAAAAGGCCGACATCATCAGAGACCTGCTTAATTACTGCCTGACCGACGGTCAGAAAGATGCCGAGGCTCTTGGCTATATTCCCCTTCCCGCCGATGTGGCAAAGAAGGTTGCGGCCTCGATAGGCAACATAAAATAAGGGTGGATATTCTACTAAATGGATAACAACATTGCGCAGCCGCCCACGCGGCTGCAGCAAACCTATGACGTTATATTTCGCGGCGTGTGCAGGTCATCTGCCGTGCTTACCGCTTTGCTTGTTGCCTTTATAGTCATTAAGATAACCGTGGCCGCTATGCCCGCAATGCGCCAATATGGGGTTAATTTCGTGACCACAACCACATGGGATCCCCTGACAAGAAATTTCGGGATACTTCCAGAGATATGGGGCACGTTATTCACCTCGTTCCTGGCGTTGATTGTCGGCACGTTTTTTGGCGTGGCGGCGGCAATATTTCTTAGTGAAGGGTTGCTTGGGCAGTTTATATTTGCCGTGTTAAAGGCAGTAAAAATGGAAACAAACCCTTTTTTAAGCCAATTGCCTGACCGGCTTGAAGGCATTATAAAGAATTTGATTGAGCTTCTTGCCGCAATCCCCAGCGTTGTGTATGGGCTGTGGGGTATTTTTATCCTCATACCGATGATACGCCCTGCCTGCAACTGGTTATGCGCCAAGCTGGGATGGGTGGTGTTTTTTGGGACGCCGCTAAGCGGCCCCGGCGTTCTGCCTGCCGTAATTGTCCTGTCCATTATGATTTTGCCAACGATTACGGCTATAAGCCGCGATGCCCTTGTGGCAGTGCCGCCTAAGCTGCGTATGGCCGCTTACGGCATGGGGGCAACCAGATGGGAGACCATCCTTGCGGTTATCCTTCCCGTTGCCACGCGCGGGATTGCAGGGGCGGTAATCCTTGCCTTTGGCCGCGCCCTGGGTGAAACTATGGCCCTGGCTATGCTGGTTGGCAATGCAAACAAGATAAGCCTCTCTCTGTTCTCCCCTGCCAATACCCTGGCGTCGCTGCTTGCAAATAACTTTCCGGAGGCCGGCCCTCAGGAGGTCAGCGTACTGATGTATGCCTCACTGGTCTTGCTGGCAATAACGCTTGTAGTTAACATAATCGGTGCGTGGATGCTTCAAAAGGCTGTCGGCGTTGGCGGAGGAAGGTGATGGCTGTTATCGGCGGACAACTAAAACCAGATTTGCCTGCTAAGTTTGCCGGGGATTCAAATATGCCCGGTCAGATTAATGTCGAAGAACTGGAGAAATCTCTCCTGAAGCCGAGAACCATATTCAATCAGCTTCTGATCGTCTTTGTTACCGTTTTAACTCTTACCGCGTTAGTGCCTCTTTTTTCGGTCTTATGGATGCTGCTTTGGAAGGGCGGCCATAATTTAAGCCTTGCTGTCTTCACTCAATTGCCGCCATCGCCTATGGAAGAGGGCGGAGGCTTTGGAAACGCCATTTTGGGCACATTTGTAATAGTTTCAATCGCCTCTATGATTAGCATTCCCATAGGGGTTCTGACCGCCTGCTTTTTGTCCCAGTCTGAAACAGGGAGCGGCCTTGCCAGTACAGTCAGGTTTGCCGCAAAGGTGCTGACGGGATTTCCCTCGATATTGGCCGGAGTGTTTGCATATGGGGCGTTGGTGTTGACAATGGGCGGGTACTCGGCAATTGCCGGGGGCGTTGCCCTGTCTATTCTAATGCTGCCCACAATTGTCCTTACCTCTGAAGAGGCTATCAGGATGGTGCCAAAAAAAATGAAGGAAGCTGCTATCGGCATGGGGGCCACAGATACCCAACTCATGTGGATGGTGCTGCTGCCAACGGCCATTCCAGGCATTATGACGGGCGTTATGCTTGCCCTGGCGCGGGCTGCCGGTGAGACCGCCCCTCTGCTTTTTACGGCGCTGTTTTCAAATTATTGGCTTGGATCAAGCGGCCACATTGATCTGAGGCAGCCTACCGCCTCTCTGGCAGTGTTAATCTATAACTTTGCCGGTGCGCCTTTTGACAATCAGACAAGTATGGCATGGACTGCCGCCCTTATATTGGTTGTCATGGTGTTGATATCTAATCTTATAGGGCAGCTTTTTTCCAGACGGCAAATTAATTAATAAGGAGATATAAATAATGGACTGCGATGGACAAAATGGAAAGGATGTAGTGATTGACTGCTGTATCAACGACCTTCACTATGGGTCGTTTAAGGCCGTGCGTGACACACACATTCCAATTAAGAAGCAAAAGATTACTGCGTTTATTGGTCCTTCGGGATGCGGCAAGAGCACCGTCTTGCGCTGCCTCAACAGGATGAACGACATTGTGCGCGGCTTTCGCTTTAGCGGCCATGTGCACTTTGGCGGACGCGATATCTACCACCCATCCATTGACGCTGTAGCCGTCCGCCGTCACATAGGCATGGTGTTTCAACAGCCCAACCCCTTTGCCATGAGCATTTATAACAATGTCGCCTTCGGCCTCAGGCTTAACCGCTATAAAGGCTCGGTTGCCGAGAAGGTTGAAGAGGCGCTGAAACGCGCAGCCCTTTGGAACGAGGTCAGCGATAAACTTCAAAAAAGCGGGCTTTCTCTATCAGGAGGGCAGCAGCAGCGGCTTTGCATCGCCAGGGCTATTGCCACCGACCCTAAGGTTTTGTTGATGGATGAGCCATGCTCCGCCCTTGACCCAATATCCACACGCAAAATAGAGGAATTGATGCTGGAGCTTAAAACCCACTACACCATTGCAATCGTCACCCATAACCTTCAGCAGGCACAGAGAGTGGCAGACGAAACCGGCTTCCTCTATGTGGATACCTCAGAAGGCGGACGAACCGGTTATCTTGTCGAATTTGGCGACTCAAAACAAATATTTGAAGACCCACAGCAACAACATACCAAAGACTATATCGGCGGCGCGTTCAGTTAGCCGCCCTTGCCGATGAGAACTCCACAAATGGCGGGGCTGAGTTTATGCTATCTTTAGCTGTGACAGACCCTGACATTTGACAGGCCTGCCTATTTTGTGTGATTATAGATGAGTGGATATGCAGGTTAATCAAAAAGGAGGATTTCGATTTATGCAAAAGGGTAAGAAAACTGTCGTTGGGATGCTGCTTGTTGTTTGCGGGATAATCGCTGGGCTTGTCATCGCCTCTAACTTCAATATACAAACTCAATCCGCCGCCCAGCCTAAAGAGGTCTCTCCGCAGAGTAAGGATGTGCTGATTCAGTTAAGTAATGCTTTGGCCGAAGTCGCCGATGTTGTCAAACCCTCAGTTGTAAATATTTCAACCCAAAAGACTGTTGATACAAAAGACAACCCTATGAACCGCTTCTTCGACGACCCTATGTTTAAGAGATTCTTTGGCGAGGACTCCCCTTACCATATGCCTAAGAAATATGAGTCCAAAGCCCTCGGCTCAGGCGTCATCATCAGCGAGGACGGCTACATTGTAACCAACAGCCATGTCGTCAAGGATATGGACGAAATAAAGGTTATTCTTGCCGATAAGAAAGAGTATAAGGGTAAAATAATCGGCGCCGACCCCAAGACTGATGTCGCCGTTATCAAAATTGACGCACATAACCTACCGGTTCTTAAACTCGGCGACTCCAGTAAAATGCGCGTCGGAGAGATTGTGGTAGCTGTGGGGAATCCGTTCGGACTCAATCAGACAGTTACTATGGGCATCGTCAGCGCCGTAGGCCGCTCAGAGATGGGTATTGCCGACTATGAGGATTTCATCCAGATTGACGCCCCTATTAACCCCGGAAATTCGGGTGGCGCTCTGGTTAATGCCAGCGGCGAATTGGCAGGAATTAATACCGCGATTTTTTCCACAAGCGGCGGCTATCAGGGAATTGGCTTCGCTATCCCAAGCAATATGGTTAAAAGCGTTATGGATAAGCTGATCAAGTCCGGAAAGGTCATTCGCGGCTGGCTTGGCGTAAATATTCAACCGCTTACCCCGGAACTTGCAAAATCATTCGGACTTAAAGAGAAAGACGGCGTCCTGATTGCAGATGTGGTAGACGGCGGCCCCGCCGAGAAGGCCGGCCTCAAACGCGGTGACCTCATCGTCTCTTTTGACGGCAAGGACGCCTCCAACACCAGACAGCTTCGTAATCTGGTTGCCAATACCCCCCCCGGCACGACTCAAAATGTCAGAATTATCAGAGACGGGAAAGAGATATCTCTAAAGGTGACTGTGGGAGAGCTTCCCGACAATAAACAGGCTCAGGCCGACGCACCGGCACAGGCAGAGTTCTTAAACAGACTCAAAGGCGTCAGCGTTCAGGATATTACCGCATCAATTAGAGAACGATTTAATATTCCAACTAAGGTCTCCGGCGTTATCGTTACCAATATCGCCGACGACAGCGCCGCCTTTAACGCCCTTAGGCAGGGCGATATCATCCAGGAAGTCAACAGAAAACGCATCAATAACGCTAAGGAATATGACTCTGCCGTCTCCGGCATTAAGGCGGATGAGGATATTCTGTTGCTCGTCTATCGTGGAAGCGCCTACACATATGTGTCCATTACGGGGAAAAAATAACAACAGAGTTGGGGGGGGAAGGGCGCTGCCCTTCCCCCCCCAACTCCCCCCCTTTCCGCTAAAGGGGATAATCCCCTTTAGAATCCCTGCTTTAAACAGTCACTACGTACACTATTCATTATATAGTAGAGGCTTGTTTGATTGTATACTCAGGGTGGTTGGCCTTCAGGGTTCTATAAGCGTTGTCTCTGATTCTCTCATCTTCAAATACCCCAAAGACCGCGCTTCCACTGCCGCTTAACATCGCCGCCCTTGCCCCAGATGCCATCAACATCTCCTTGATCACATGAATCTGCGGGTATTTCTCCGTCAACACGTCCTCTATGTCGTTTCGCATGTATGCGCCAATGCCCCGGAAATCGTATGACTCTAATGCCGAGAGCAGGCCAGAACTTAGGGCGGTGCGGCTTGCAATAGCATTGAACTGTCTGCCCCTAAATTGGCCATACGCCCACGCCGTTGATATCTGAAATGGGGGATGGATTAGTAAAAGATTGAGGGATGAGTTGACATTGACTGGGATTACGCGCTCTCCCCTTCCCTCAACAATGGCAAAATTGCCAGTTTCAAAACCAGAAGCTGCGTCAGAGCCAACTACTATGAAAAATGGTACGTCAGAGCCAAGTTTAGCCCCTATTGATAACAGGTCATTGATAGAGAGGATATTGTCGAATAGCTTGTTTAGCCCGATTAGCGTGTGCGCCGCATCGGAACTGCCACCGCCAAGGCCGGCCTGACTGGGAATCTCTTTCTTTAATGTGATGGCGGCACCAATACATAGGTTGGTATGGGAAAAGAATGCTTGCGCCGCTTTGTAGACCAGGTTGTCTTCTACCGGAATGTTGAGGGCTGAGGTCAGGCTCAAAGTATCAGATGGTTCGATTGTAATTGTGTCATACAGCGACACGGCCTGCATTGCCGAGTATATTTCATGATACCCATCCGGCCTTTTCCCCGTTACGCACAGATACCAGTTTATCTTTGCCGGGGCTGAAAGGATGAGCTGCCGCTCAACGCTTGATCTTATTTATCTTCTCCTCAATCCGGTCCTTCAGGCCAGTCTCGTCCTTGAAAAACTTCAGCGATTTCTGATACGCCTGATGCGCTTGTTCCGGCATGTCCAGCTTGATATATATGTCGCCCAAGTGCTCATATAACACTGCGTCGTCTTTGAGAAGCGTAAGCGCCCTCTCTATCTGCTTTAGCGCGTCTTTATATTGCCCCTTCTTGTAGTACACCCACCCCATGCTGTCTATAACAGCCCCGCTGTCTGGTTTTAGCTCCAGCGCCCTATTTATAAGGTCGGCTGCCTCGTCAAGGTTTACTCCTCTATCGGCATACGAATAGCCAAGGTAATTCAATGTCTCATAGTTTTTTGGATTCGTCTCTATCGCCTTTTTCAGCACCGCAACCATCTCATCAAACTTGTTATCCTTTTCATAGACCAACGCAAGGTCCAACATCAGCTCATCGCTTTGGGGAAACTTCGCCAGCCCCTTTTTCAATAGCTCCGCCGCCTTGCCGTAATCGCCCGCCCCTAAATATACTATGGCAGGATATTTGAAAAACTCCGGTTTGGACGAATCGTAACTCAATACCTCCTCATAGTACCTCGCCGCTGTCTTGAAATCCTTCAATTCGTTATTTATATAACCAAGCCTCAGAAATGCCCGCGTATTCTCCGGGTCTATATTGATTATCTGTTTTAACTCCTCAATTGCCTCGGCATACTTCTTCAATGCCTCATAACATAAGGACAGGTAATACATGGCCATTGTGTTACCGGGCGCCGCCGATTTCACAATCATAAACTCCTCAACCGCCTTGTTATAATCCTCCGCGTCAAGGTATAACTGCCCTATCTTAAAATGAATCTCAAGGTTTTCGGGAAGCTCCTTGCTTATTTCCCTTAGTTCCTTTATGGCCTTCTCAAAGTCCTTGTCCTGAATATATACGCGCGAGAGCATGTCTCGAGCCTTCATATTCTGCGGGTTTACCTTTATCGCCTCTTTGTAAAAATTGGCAGCCTTTTCAAGGTTATTCCTCTTCTCTTCAATTATCCCCAGATATACATATGCGTTGTCAAGCGTCGGGTCAAGCGCAATGGCTTTCGACAAGTGTCTCTCAGCATTTTCCATGTCGCCCATTTCAAGATATATTACCCCAATGTAGTAATTGCCCGACGTGTTGCCATCCTCGCTGTTGACATACACGTTTAATACCCGCAGCGCGTTCGTATAGTCCTTCTGCGCTAAATACATTGCCCCTAAAAAGATGTGCGCCGTCATGTCGGTTGGCTCCAGCTTTATTATCTTTTCATAGATCTCTACCGCTTCCTTAATCTTTTTCTGCGAGTTATACAGCTCGCCCAGCAGCTTTAGCGCCGGAACATATTCAGGATTCTTTTTTACTATCTCATTGATTGTCTTCTGGGCATCCTCTATCTTGCCCTGCCTTATGCTTATCTGCGCAATCTGCAGCTTCAGATACGAAGAGCCAGGGTCGTCCTTCAAGGCCAGACGGTATTCCTTCATAGCCTTTTCCCAATCGGCACTGGCCTCCGCCACCGCCCCTAACATGAAGTGGTACTCAGATTCCTTCGCAACTGTGGCCGCAGCCTTAGCGGCCGGCTTCTTTTTCCCTTTAGATGGGGCCGGGCTTGCGCCGGGCTTTAATTCCGTCTCCTGTACCGTGGCCGCTGCAGCTTCGATGTTGGTTTGGTTGTCGGACAATGTGGCTGACTCAGCGGCAGCGGGCGGCGCCACCTCCGTGCGGCTGTCGGCTGTTACTAATACACAGCCTGAAAACAGCACCGACACTATCATGGATATGAAATACAATCTTACGCTGTATGCCCGTGTGCTGTATGCTCGTGTGCTATATGCCCTTATGCTGTCTCTTATATTCATGTCTGTTCTACCACCCATGTCTGTTCTACCACCCATGTCTGTTCTACCACCC
>JAKOEO010000061.1:9496-20413 GCA_022321325.1 Candidatus Magnetominusculus sp. LBB02
CCGTTGTAAAAGAGATATGGAAAAAGGTTGTATGGCAGTTTGTCAGAAAATCCAACCATCCAATGCCGCCCGGGGTCTGTCTTTTTTAACTGGCGAAGCAGCGGGCCTACTACGCTCTGCTGCCTCCAGTCGTTTATGGTTACGACATAAGGAGACATAAAGGACACGGCGGTAAGGATAAGTAATATGAGAACTATAAGTGGAAACAGTACGGCTCTGGCGGCCTTCGCCCCGTCCGCTAACACACCGGCAGATAATATAATCAAAGGCAGCCAAAACACATGATTCCTCGTAAAACCCAGCGACACCCCTGCCGCCCAATACACAATGCAAGATAGAGAGAATGAGGCTGTAAGAACTGATAAAATGGCAAGGGCAGGCACGGTTGCCGCTTTTTTATAGTTTAGGGCAAAAAGTACGGCAAGCAGTGTAAACAGCAGGGCGGTGGCTATAATTACTAAAGGCACTGTATCGGGCGGCGCATGGAGCAGGCATCCCGAAAAAATGCCGTCATCTATCAACGATTTTAAAATTGTTATCGGCGAGAGCTTTACTTCGCTAAGCTCATCTGAGGCTTCTATTATCGTCCTTGCGATTTGAAAATACAGCAGCGACAAGGCAAAAGAGGAAAACCATAAAATACCGCTCCCCACCTCAAATACCTTCTTTAACGCCTCTGGCGATGCACTGCCAGTATGTTTTTTAGTATGGAACGCAACGGCAAGAAATACAACATTCAGCGGTATAATCGTGTACACACTAGTCAACATCCCCCCTATCACCATAAAATTCAGTACGCTCATGGCGATGACCATGGATTTGTCGCGCCCTTTTAAGTGGCGGGGATATAAGACGATAAGCAATAGCTCTAAATATACCGCACCCATGCCTATGGCATATCCCCTTGCTAATATGGTCAAATCAAATATGAAATGATTAAACAGACAGGATGTCAGAATTAAGATTTTTAGGAGCCGGTCTCTTAACGTGACCGCTATAACGGCGGAGATGGCAATCGTATAAACTATGCCGAAAAATACCGCGGGAAGCCTTATTGCCGGTATGCCGAGGAAGCTCCCACGTTGCCCAAATACCGCAACAGAGATGTGGATAAAAACCGAGTTCAGCAGGTGGTTGTTTGTGGATGAGTAGTTTGAAAATGCACTTTTGAAATCCTTCGCAAACCTGAAATACGTCAATGCCTCGTCATAAATAATCCCCGTATAATACGCCTTATATATCCTCAAAACTATAGCAAAGATAACAACAAAGGCAAATAAACCGGCATAAAGTCTGCCGTCGCTCCATGAGTTTGGTGCTGAGTCCTCTTCTGTCATAGCCACCAATCTTACCACATAAATTATTTATTTGCATACTTTTATAATGCAAATAGTGTACAATAAACGTGCATATGCTCATGGGACAGTATGCTCATGGGACAGTATGCTCATGGGACAGTATGCTCATGGGACAGTATGCTCATGGGAGGGTATCATGTTGAAGGTGTTTACTGTAATTTTTGGGACTTATTTTGTCGGCGCTCTGATAATTGAGATAAGCAAGAGGCTTGCAGAGGCGCCGGACAAAGAAGACAAGGCGTTTTGCGAAAGACGCTTTTTGCCGCAATTGAAATTATCTTCTATTTTTCACAGGATAATCGGAAGTAAATAACCACTGTCAGACGTTCTCATCAAGTTCTATTGTAAAAATAGAGCCTTTTTCGCCGTTGGCGGCATATAACTTCCCGCTCATGTTGTTCTCTATGATTATCTTTGACATATGAAGGCCGATTCCGGTGCCGTCAGCGCCCTTTGTCGTGAAGTATGGCTGGAAAAGCCTGCCCATCAACTCAGCAGGTATGCCGCCGCCGTTGTCCGTTATTTCAATTTTTACCTTGCCGACTATTCGTGATAGTACTACTGCGACTTTGCCTTCGCTTTTAATGCCTTTTTCCTTATTTGGCGCAATGGCGTCTCTGGCGTTGCACAATATATTGAGTATCACCTGCTTGAATTCGTTTTTATAGCCATTGACTTCCAACTCCGGTTCACAGACGCATATCTGGTCTATTTGATCATTGCATGGCTTTGGCACGGCCTCAGGGTAGGCGCAGGTCAGGGTGATTGTTATGTCGGCCTTTTTAAATAAATCATAGACCAGGGATATCACCTCTTTTATGGCGGTGTTGACGTTAAACGGTGAGCGTTTCTTGCTTGGCTTGAAGAAGTTCATAAAGTCGTTTATGGTGTTGGACATGAAGTTTACCTGCTCTAAGACGCTTGTCACCATATCGGCCATATAGGCGGCGTCAAGCTCACCGCTTTCATAGGCGTCTCTGGCGTCCTGCACGTAAAGGGCAACGGCATTAAGCGGCTGGCGCCACTGGTGGGCAATCGCCCCTAACATCTCGCCCATTGTAGCCATTTTTGACTGCTGTATCAGCAGAAGGTCTTTCTGTCTGCTAACTTCCAGCTCTTCTTTTACCCTGTTTTCAAGCGTCCTGTTCAGTTCTCTAAGCTTTGTCTGCGTTTCGTGCCTGTAGAGGGCCATTTCAATGTGTGTCTGCAAGTCCTTTTCCTGAAACGGTTTAAGCAGATAACCAAACGGCTCGGTAAGTTTAGCCCTCTCTATCAGCGCATCGTCTACGTGCGAGGTAAGGAAGATTAACGGTATATCGCAGCAGTCGTGTATCTGCCTTGCGGCCTCTATCCCGTCTATTGGCCCTGCAAGGGAGATATCCATAAGTATGATATCCGGCTTGTCGGCCTTTGCATGTTCTACCGCCTGCGACGCTGTTGAGACGATGGCGGCTGTGCTGAACCCCATTTCCTTCAGAGCCATCTTTATCATGTTGGCGATGATAAACTCATCCTCGACAATTAGTACGGTTTTCTTATACATTTTCCTGTCTCTTGTGTACCTTAAAGCGCACTTTTATTTCTGTGCCGCCCTCTCTGTTTAGCTCTAATGTGCCGCCAAGCTGGGTTGTGGCTATGCCCGTTATCAGCTGGCAGCCGAGGGTTTGAGTGTTGTAGATGTCGAGCGAGATGGGAATGCCTATGCCGTTGTCTCTGACAGTGAGTTCAATGGCGTCGACAGGGGCAGGATGAAGGGCTACAAATATCTCGCCGGTTTTACCGTCGGCAAATGCGTATTTCGCGGCGTTGGTGAGCAGTTCATTAATCAGCAGCCCGCACGGTATGGCCATGTTTATTCCTAAGGATACGTCTCCCACATCGGTTATAAGCTTTACGCCGGACAATTTCTCCCTGTATGTTTCATGGAGTGTCTTTATCAGCTTGCTTATATATTCCCTGAAATCTACACTGGCCATGTTGATAGAGCGATAGAGCATCTCGTGGACTGTGGAGATTGATTTTATCCTGTTTTCAGTTTCTTTAAATATCTTTCGGGCGTTTGAATCGGTGATGGAATAGCTCTGCATCTTCAGCAGGCTTGAGATTATTGCCAGATTATTTTTTACCCTGTGGTGGATTTCCCCTACCAGCATCTCTTTTTCTTTGAGAGCTGCCTTAATCTGTGCCTCAGCTTGTTTCATTTCCGTTATATTGTGAAGCAGGGTGAATTTAGATGTTGAGCCGTCCTTGTTTCTTATCATAGTGTCGTAACGGTGGTATGTCTTTTCGTTCCTTGGATAAAACCACTCCCAGAGTAAGGTTTTACCCGCAAAGACCTCGTCTTTATTGCACCACGGGCAAGGCTCATTTTTACCATGAAAATACTCGTAGCATAAATATCCTTCAAAAGGGCCAAACTCCCGCTCTACTGTGGGGTTAATGTACTGAAGTTCGTAGTTTTGGCCGGTGATATAAATATTGTCGTCTATGGTTTGCATAATGGAGGTCAGTTTATCTCTTTCTATCCTTACTTCCTCTTCTATTTTCTTTCTTTCTGTTATATCGCGCGCGGAGGCATAAAATAACCCCGATGTCGGCGCGGCAGCCCATGCAATATCTCTATATGTGCCGTCTTTGCATACGTAGCGGTTTTCAAAATTTATCGAGGGTATGCCCTTAGAGAGTTTTACCAGCTCATCCAGCGTTTTTTGCCTGTCATCTGGATGTACGAATTCTACAAACGGCCTGTGAGTCAGCTCCCATTCGGTATAGCCAAGAATCTTGCTAAACATGGGATTAACCCTTTTGAAATACCCGCTCTCATCTGCTATGCACAACATATCGCGGGCAAGTGTGAAAAACGTGTCAAGCTCCGCCACTGCCCTCTTACGTTCTGAGATATCTCTGCACATGGCAATCCACGAGGCACCGTATTTAGTATGCTCGAATGTCGAGAACAGTATGCTGCACCAGAAATGAAGCCCAGAGCGTTTCGCACAGAGAATCTCTCCCTTCCATACGCCGCTTTTTTTGATGTTCTCTGCAATATTTACCGGCGTTAAATGCGAGGGGGCAATAAGCGTATGCATACCAACTCCCGCAAGCGTGTCTGCCTCATAGTCAAACATCTGATTTGCCTTGGGGTTGGCATAGGCAATCATGCCAGTGTCCACACTGACCAGAAAGACTCCCTCGGCCATGTTCGTTATCAGCTCGCTATGAAAGCGCCTTTGCTCTGATTCGTTATCGAATATATCGCGCTCTTGCATAATCTCCGTTAGTTAAAGCTAACCCCCTTTTTTAATGCTGAGTTAAATACTGAAACGCAGGCTGCTAAAACGGTGCTGTCATGTATTATACCACTGTTATCTCGCCGAGCGCTATATCTATCCCAAGCGCTGGACGATAAGCTTAGCCACATCTGCAGCGCCATGTCCACCGAAGACGTAACAGCGAAGCCGTTAATTATGCCGCAGAGCGCTAGTTGCCCAGCCTCTTTTCGATTTCCCTGACCTTTGGGTGATTGAGAAGCGCTGTGAACTTAGGGTTGTTAGAAAGCGCATTAACGTCGTTATTGGTTATAGCATTCATTATAGCGGGGTCCTGTATGACTGCCTGAAATTCCGGGTCAGTCGCCAATGCCGTGATGATGGCCATTATTTTGTCGTCGGACATCGCCTTTTGCTCAAGGGCCTTGACTTGGGAGGAAACGTCCTGCCCGCTGTTTGACTTGCCGCTGCCTTTGCCTGAGGACGCGGGTCTGGATGAGACTGACGATACCTGAGAATCCTTAATCGTTATAGTGCCCAGCGCTGCGGTCTTTACCGTATAAACGCCGTTAGAGTAGGACACTATCTCGCCGGTTATGACGCTTCCGTCATTGAGTTGAAAATATCTCAACTCGGCAGCGGCGCTTAAAGAGCTCAGCAAAAGCGCCATAACTACAACTTGGGCGACGATTGCGGGTAAATTATATTTTCGCATGTGGTTGGCCTCCACTAAGGCTGCCTTAGCGCTATCTCCAAACGCCACACCGCAACCATTACACCGAGCATAGTATATCCTTGCCGATAATGTCAATGCGCGTTATGGCAAGGGGTCGTTTTGTATTGCCTCTGACCTTTCAATCAGTTTTGCCTTAGTCTTTTGCCTCTTGTCTTCAAGGGCGGTTGTAATCTCCGGGCGCTTGATAGACAGAACTGAACAGGCCAGATATGCGGCATTGGCGGCGCCGTTTATGGCGACTGTGGCAACGGGAATTCCCGGCGGCATTTGCACGGTAGAGTAGAGGGCGTCAACGCCGTTTAGCTCTCCCGATTTAAGCGGGACGCCTATGACTGGAAGGGTGGTATGGGCGGCCACTGCCCCGGCCAGATGGGCAGCCATCCCCGCACCGGCAATTATGACCTCTATGCCGCGCCCTCGTGCGCCGCGCGCATAGAGGGCTGTCTCATCCGGGCATCGGTGGGCAGAGCTTATTCTCATTTCATAGGCCACACCCATTTCCTTTAGTACCTCGGCGGCCTTTTTCATTACGGGAATGTCGCTCTCGCTTCCCATCACAATGCTTACAATGGGGCTGTTATCTTTCATGTCTTATCCCCTGCCTTATATTTAGCAAGCTCTTCGCTTGTCTTTGAGAGCCTGTCAATCAGCGTCCTAAGAAATACCTTGTCAAATCGAAGCTGGCAGTGGACGGTCATCTTCTCTATGAGCGTACCGCTTATTTTAATCAGGGAAACCGCAGACAGCGATATGATGTCTGCCGTGCGGTGGGCCTTCGTCAAATATCCCATCTCGCCAAAGCAATCGCCCGCCCTAAGGCTGACTATTGCCTTATCGCCTTTTTTGACCAGTACATCGCCTGAGATTATTACATAAAACGCGTCATCAAGATCGCCCTCGGTTATTATATGCTGCCCGGCCTCATACTGTTCCCAAGTGCCGGCGCGCACTACCTCGGAAAGCTCGGAATCGAAGAATCCCTTGAAGAAATCCAACTTCTTCATCTGCTCAAACTTCGCCTGTTCTTTGATGTCAGTAACGGGGCGCTTGAGATTTCTGTAGACCTTGCTGAGGTCGGCGGCGAAGTCCAGGCCGCGCGGGTAGCGAACTGACGTATCCTTTGCCATTGCCTTGCTGACGATAAGCTCCAGCTCATCGGGGATTTCCTTGTTGAACTGGCGCATAGGCGGCGGCGTTTCGTTAACGATTTTATAGACTAGGCTTGAGACGCCCTCAGAGTCAAACGGTACGACATGTGCCAATAGCTCATACATCACAGAGCCAAGCGAAAACAGGTCTGTTTGGCTGGAAATTGCCTCCTCTTTGACCTGTTCGGGGGACATGTACTTAGGCGAGCCTATAATGCCGCCTACCTGCGTCATCTCGGCGCTGATAATCTGGGCAATGCTGAAATCCCCTATCTTTACATCCATCTCTGAGTTAAGCATGATATTGCTGGGCTTAATATCGCGGTGGACAACGCCCATGCTGTGTGCGTAGTCGAGGGCCTTGCAGCACTTGAAGATTATCTCTATGACCTTATCAATAGGGATAATTTCTTTGTTTTTATTGAACTCTTTGAGTGTCTTAACCCCTTTGACATATTCCATGACAAGATAGCAGTACTGACCCTCAACGCCTGCGTCGTGGACGTGGACGATATTAGGGTGGTCAAGCATAGCGGCGATGCGCGCCTCGTTGAAAAAAAGCCTGCGGCGCTGTGCGGCGTCGTCTCTGTCGCCACGGTCAGTGTCAGTAATCTTAATGGCCACTTCGCGGTTAATAAACGGGTCATAGCCGCGATAGACCACAGCCATGCCGCCGCGGCCAATCTCCTCTTTAATGTCATACTTTCCTATTTTTTGAATGTCAGGCTTAGCCAACTTATTCCCTCTGCGCGTGTATAGATTAAGATAACAAAGCCGCGCGGTATTTTACAAGATGGGCGCTAGTGCCTGAAGACCGGAAGCCGCCGCTCATTCAGATCATGAGCTATGGTGGCAGAGCTGCTTCTGTAGCCAAAAGTGCCTTGCCGAAACGGGTGGCGATACTCATAAATCTTAACGTCTATGGAATTGATAAGCATATGCAAATTATACGTAAAACGGGTATGGCCAAGCTTGTTTATCAATTTGTGGATACCCTCGATGTGTTGGCACAGCCGACGCTTAAAAGGGTTAATGACATTTTCCCTTATAATAAGGTCGGTAATAGAGATGCCGAGGTAGTCGTTGATAAAATCAATGTCTTTTTTTAACCTATAAAACGGGATATGCCCAATAATTCTCGCATATTTAGGCCTAGGCAGTCCTATCTCCTCGATGTCGTGTTCTATTTTTTGGATAGCCATCAAGCAAATCATGTCGTGATTCCTCCTTTGCGCTATCTGTATTTAATATAACACTTGCTATCTATAATTATTATAACATATGCTGCATGTATTTACTATGGCGATTAGAAGGATAAACAGAAGGACGCGACAATGGGGCAGGAGAAGTCCGCAGCTTATCAGCCCCCCCCTTTACAAACGCCGGTAGAATTGGTTAGCATATCATTATCAGGCAGAAGGAGCGGCATGGTATGACAAATGAAATGACAAATGGACTGTATCTGGCAATTACAGAGCTGCGCAAACAGGATAGCGCTATTCATACAATTCATCTGATAATTTCTGAACTTGTGAATTCAGTAGGGATAAGCTCGGCAGTCTTTGTAGAGAAAAATCGAACAGACGACTATCTCATCATAAAAGATGGTTACAATATTTCAGAAGAACTTTTCAGGTCTTTCAAACGCGGCATTGGCACTGATATAATGGGGCGAATATTTTATCAGGACGAATTTGCCTTTGTAATAAGGGAAGACCACGATTATAAAGACATTTTTATTGAACACGACTTTGATATGGCGGTACTGTTGAGAATGTCCATAGAGAATCGCGCAATAGGCTTTTTAGCCCTATACTTTGATAAGAGATTTGATATTTCAGAAGAACTCAAGAGTTTTCTAAGCGCCATAGCGGCTATATGTTCCGAGGCGGTACGAAAAGAAACTCTCAGTAATCTGACAAAAGACTCACACACCGTCTTTGCATACGTAGCGGTTTTCAAAATTTATCGAGGGTATGCCCTTAGAGAGTTTTACCAGCTCATCCAGCGTTTTTTGCCTGTCATCTGGATGTACGAATTCTACAAACGGCCTGTGAGTCAGCTCCCATTCGGTATAGCCAAGAATCTTGCTAAACATGGGATTAACCCTTTTGAAATACCCGCTCTCATCTGCTATGCACAACATATCGCGGGCAAGTGTGAAAAACGTGTCAAGCTCCGCCACTGCCCTCTTACGTTCTGAGATATCTCTGCACATGGCAATCCACGAGGCACCGTATTTAGTATGCTCGAATGTCGAGAACAGTATGCTGCACCAGAAATGAAGCCCAGAGCGTTTCGCACAGAGAATCTCTCCCTTCCATACGCCGCTTTTTTTGATGTTCTCTGCAATATTTACCGGCGTTAAATGCGAGGGGGCAATAAGCGTATGCATACCAACTCCCGCAAGCGTGTCTGCCTCATAGTCAAACATCTGATTTGCCTTGGGGTTGGCATAGGCAATCATGCCAGTGTCCACACTGACCAGAAAGACTCCCTCGGCCATGTTCGTTATCAGCTCGCTATGAAAGCGCCTTTGCTCTGATTCGTTATCGAATATATCGCGCTCTTGCATAATCTCCGTTAGTTAAAGCTAACCCCCTTTTTTAATGCTGAGTTAAATACTGAAACGCAGGCTGCTAAAACGGTGCTGTCATGTATTATACCACTGTTATCTCGCCGAGCGCTATATCTATCCCAAGCGCTGGACGATAAGCTTAGCCACATCTGCAGCGCCATGTCCACCGAAGACGTAACAGCGAAGCCGTTAATTATGCCGCAGAGCGCTAGTTGCCCAGCCTCTTTTCGATTTCCCTGACCTTTGGGTGATTGAGAAGCGCTGTGAACTTAGGGTTGTTAGAAAGCGCATTAACGTCGTTATTGGTTATAGCATTCATTATAGCGGGGTCCTGTATGACTGCCTGAAATTCCGGGTCAGTCGCCAATGCCGTGATGATGGCCATTATTTTGTCGTCGGACATCGCCTTTTGCTCAAGGGCCTTGACTTGGGAGGAAACGTCCTGCCCGCTGTTTGACTTGCCGCTGCCTTTGCCTGAGGACGCGGGTCTGGATGAGACTGACGATACCTGAGAATCCTTAATCGTTATAGTGCCCAGCGCTGCGGTCTTTACCGTATAAACGCCGTTAGAGTAGGACACTATCTCGCCGGTTATGACGCTTCCGTCATTGAGTTGAAAATATCTCAACTCGGCAGCGGCGCTTAAAGAGCTCAGCAAAAGCGCCATAACTACAACTTGGGCGACGATTGCGGGTAAATTATATTTTCGCATGTGGTTGGCCTCCACTAAGGCTGCCTTAGCGCTATCTCCAAACGCCACACCGCAACCATTACACCGAGCATAGTATATCCTTGCCGATAATGTCAATGCGCGTTATGGCAAGGGGTCGTTTTGTATTGCCTCTGACCTTTCAATCAGTTTTGCCTTAGTCTTTTGCCTCTTGTCTTCAAGGGCGGTTGTAATCTCCGGGCGCTTGATAGACAGAACTGAACAGGCCAGATATGCGGCATTGGCGGCGCCGTTTATGGCGACTGTGGCAACGGGAATTCCCGGCGGCATTTGCACGGTAGAGTAGAGGGCGTCAACGCCGTTTAGCTCTCCCGATTTAAGCGGGACGCCTATGACTGGAAGGGTGGTATGGGCGGCCACTGCCCCGGCCAGATGGGCAGCCATCCCCGCACCGGCAATTATGACCTCTATGCCGCGCCCTCGTGCGCCGCGCGCATAGAGGGCTGTCTCATCCGGGCATCGGTGGGCAGAGCTTATTCTCATTTCATAGGCCACACCCATTTCCTTTAGTACCTCGGCGGCCTTTTTCATTACGGGAATGTCGCTCTCGCTTCCCATCACAATGCTTACAATGGGGCTGTTATCTTTCATGTCTTATCCCCTGCCTTATATTTAGCAAGCTCTTCGCTTGTCTTTGAGAGCCTGTCAATCAGCGTCCTAAGAAATACCTTGTCAAATCGAAGCTGGCAGTGGACGGTCATCTTCTCTATGAGCGTACCGCTTATTTTAATCAGGGAAACCGCAGACAGCGATATGATGTCTGCCGTGCGGTGGGCCTTCGTCAAATATCCCATCTCGCCAAAGCAATCGCCCGCCCTAAGGCTGACTATTGCCTTATCGCCTTTTTTGACCAGTACATCGCCTGAGATTATTACATAAAACGCGTCATCAAGATCGCCCTCGGTTATTATATGCTGCCCGGCCTCATACTGTTCCCAAGTGCCGGCGCGCACTACCTCGGAAAGCTCGGAATCGAAGAATCCCTTGAAGAAATCCAACTTCTTCATCTGCTCAAACTTCGCCTGTTCTTTGATGTCAGTAACGGGGCGCTTGAGATTTCTGTAGACCTTGCTGAGGTCGGCGGCGAAGTCCAGGCCG
>JAKOEO010000062.1:0-6606 GCA_022321325.1 Candidatus Magnetominusculus sp. LBB02
GCCCTATGTGGCTATGAATACGTCTTTGGGCTGCCCCTACAAGTGTAGTTTCTGCTGCATCAACTCCGTGTTTGGAAAGCCTGGCATAAGATACTGGTCGCTTGATAAAGTGTTCTCATGGATTGACGAACTTGTGATAAAGTATAAGGTAAAGAATATCAGATTAGATGACGAGCTGTTTATATTGTCCTCACAGCGCGTGGAGAGATTTTGCGACATGATGATTGAACGCGGCCACGATGTTAATCTGTGGGTCTATGGACGTGTTGATACTATCGAGGAGCGTCTCTTAAAGAAAATGAAACGCGCCGGTATAAACTGGATATGTCTTGGCATAGAATCGGCAAACGAGGGCGTAAGAAAAGACGTCAACAAGAAGATTCATAAAGACATAAGGGCAATCGTACAGATGATTCAGGCTAACGATATATACGTGCTGGGAAACTATATGTTCGGCCTGCCCGAAGATAATCTTAAGACGATGGAAGAGACGCTCATGCTTGCAACGGAGCTGAACTGCGAGTTTGCCAATTTCTACTCGGTAATGGCATATCCCGGCTCAGTTCTTTATGATAAGACGCCAAAAGAACACCTGCCCGAGACGTTTAGCGAATACGCGCAGCTTGGCTATGATACAAAACCGCTGCCAACGAAATATCTCACCCCCGCAGAGGTGCTCTGCTTCAGGGATGAGGCATTCTATAAATACCATGAAAACCCTGTCTATCTTAACATGATAGAGAGGCGCTTTGGCGGCAAGGTCAGAGGCCATATAGAGAAGATGTGCGGTTGTAAAATAAAGAGAAAGCTCTTAGGAGACTAACTAAGGAGGTTTTATATTGAGCGCCGTAATTAGCGGGTTAAAGAACAAGTCGTATGAACTAAGGAAACGCGTGCTTGACATGTGCGTAAAGGCACAGACCGGGCATGTGACATCCTCACTGTCCAGTGTTGATATAATGGTTGCCTTGTACTACGGGGGCGTTTTAAAGTATGACCCCGAAAACCGTCATTGGGATGGCAGAGACAGGTTTATTCTTAGCAAGGGGCAGGCCAGTCCGCTGCTCTATGCGGTGCTTGCCGACGTGGGGTTTTATGATACTGCGGAGCTTGACAGATTTGCCCAGCAAGATGGTATATTTGGTGTGCACCTGCAGTGGGACGTGCCCGGTGTTGAGCTGACCTCAGGGTCGCTTGGGCATGGCTTTGGAGTGGCCGCTGGCATTGCCTTGGGCGCTATAATGGACAGGGAACTTTTTATGACATTTACGCTTTTGGGCGATGGCGAGTGCTATGAGGGTTCGATATGGGAGACGGCCATGTTTGCCGCCCATAATAATTTAAATAATCTGGTTGCCATAGTGGACAGGAATTATCTCTGCGTGACAGACTTTACAGAAAACATAGTTGCCCTTGAGCCGATGGAGGACAAGTGGAGGGCATGCGGCTGGAATGTCAAAAGGGTAAATGGACACTCCATAAAAGATATTCTCGAGGCACTTGAGTTTGTGCGTTCACGCAGGTCTCATAAACCGCTTGTGCTGATAGCCGACACTGTAAAGGGCGAGGGGATTGACTGCCTTACAAACGACCCTATCTGGCACGGCCAAGCACCTAGGGGCAGAGACGCCGAAAGGGCGCGCGTCTGCCTTCTGACGAGGCAAAACGATGAGTAACATAGCGCAAAGAGACGCATTCTGGGACAAGATATATGAAATAGCGGCAAATGACCGCAACGTAATACTAATCTCTGCCGATATGGGAGCGCCGTCTCTCGACAGGTTTAGAAAAGACCTGCCCACGCAGTTTGTCAATACCGGCATAGCGGAGCAAAACTCTATCCTGATTGGCGCGGGCCTCGCTCTGAAGGGAAAGAAGGTCTATGTCTATGCCATTGCTCCATTTATCACCCTGCGCTGTCTTGAGCAGATACGAGTTGAATGCTCGATAATGAACATCCCGATGACCATTGTGGGCGTAGGGGCGGGAATGAGTTATCAGGACTCAGGCCCGACTCACCATGTCCTTGAGGACATAACTGTAATGCGCTCGATGCCAAACATAACAATTTACAACATCACTGACAGCGTGATGGCAGAGGCGGCGGCAGAGATGTCCTATAGTATCAAAAACACGACATATGTCAGGATTGACCGTGAGGCGTTCTCTGATATATACCCCGCCAATACTGATTTCACATCCGGGGCTGCGGTTTTAAAAGACGATAAGGACTGTTATCTGATTGCAACCGGTTCAATGACACATGCGGCGCTTGAGGCGGCAGAGCGGTTTGAGCAGAGGAATCTCCATGTGGGCGTGATAGATATATACAGGTATCCCATAAATGAGGACTTCCTCACTGATACCCTAGCCGGGGTAAAGAAGGTTGTCAGCATGGAAGAACACTTCCTGCCCGGAGGGCTTGGCAGCGCCGTTGGCGAAATCATTCTCGATAACGCCCTGCCCGTTAAGCTAAGGCGCTTGGGAATAAGCCACAGCGATGGCTTTTGCTACAAGTATGGCGGCAGAGAGCTTATAAGGCGGCAGTATGGTTTAGACAAGGACAGCCTTGACAGAAAGATAGAGCAGTTTCTGAGAGATTGACGTCGGCCATATCGGATGTGGACGGCATATAAAATTAAGGAGGCCATTAAAAAGTGAAAGTTGCGCTATTGATACCGACATTTAATGAAATCGTAGGTTTGCGGCAGATAATGCCGCAGATAAACAGGGACTGGGTTGACGAAATCGTATTTGTTGACGGCAACTCTACAGACGGCTCAATTGAATATATAAGAGAGAATAACTACACGTTATTCCTGGAAAAGGTACCCGGCGTACGGCGCGCGATGATAGAGGCAATTCATTCTATCAAGAGCGATGTCCTTATCACGTTCAGCCCAGACGGCAATTGCCTTCCCGAACTTATCCCCAAACTGGTCGAAAAGATGAGGGAGGGCTATGACATGGTCATCGTCTCCAGATACGCCGAGGGGGCTAAGAGCGAAGACGACAATGTTGTTACCGGCTTTGGCAACTGGTTATTCACAAATACCGTAAACTTTCTCTATGGCGGCAAATATACGGACGTGATGGGGATATACCGCGCGTATAAAAAGGAACTGGTAAGCAGCCTCGATTTGGATAAAGAGCTGACATATGTGACACCTGAAAAATTATTCAGGACAAGGCTCTTTTGGGAGCCAATACTGTCAACCCGCGCATTGAAGAGGCGGTTAAAAATCACAGAGATACCCGGTGACGAACCAAAGAGAATCGGTGGGGAGGCAAAGCTCCAGACGATTAAATGGGGAGCGGCATATATGTACCAGGTACTAAGGGAGAAGGTATGGTGGAAGTAGAGGTATGGTGGAAGTAAATGGGGCCGAAATTCTTATATGCGGGGCAGGGATAGTCGGCCTTACCATTGCCCGTGAGCTAATCAATTCTGGATACAAGGACATTGTCTTAATAGAAAAGGAAGGTGCCTTAGGCAAACACGCCTCGGGAAGGAATAGCGGCGTCCTTCACGCAGGGATTTACTACACCCCCGATACACTAAGGGCTGCGTCCTGCCTCAAGGGCAATAAGCTCATGAAGGAATACTGCAAGGCACACGGTCTGCCGCTTTTAGAAACCGGCAAGGTAGTAGTAGCCAAAAACGAAAAAGAGCTCCCAATCCTGAAAGAGCTTTATAACAGGGGGGCGGCAAACGGGGCACGTGTAGAGCTTATAGACAAAAGGCGGCTAAGCGAAATTGAGCCTGAGGCGGTAACCTGTGAAACAGCCCTGTATTCCCATGACACGGCAGTGGTAAGCCCTACAGCCGTGCTTAACTCGCTCTACAACGACCTGCTGAAAACCGGCCGCGTCAGAGTGCTGAAAAATACACAGTTCAAAGGTCTTAAGGGCAGTTCGGCCTGTGTTACTTCAAACGGTACAATCACATTCGGCACGTTTATAAACGCCGCCGGCGCCTATAGCGACAAAGTCGCCCATTCATTTGGCGTAGGCATGCAGTATGGCCTTATGCCGTTTAAGGGCATATACAGGAAACTCCGCCCTGAGAGGGCGTCAATGATTCGAGGCAGCATATATCCCGTCCCGGATATCAGAAACCCGTTTCTTGGGGTGCATTTCACAAGGGGTGTTGACGGCACGGTTTATCTTGGGCCAACGGCAATCCCGGCATTAGGCAGGGAAAACTACGGCATTTTCAGCGGCGTGGAGATGGAGGCCGTAGATATTTTAAAGCGGGCAGTTGTGCTGTTTTCTGAAAACCCTAAGTTCAGAGAGGTCGCCTTCACAGAGCCAAAGAAATACCTGTTTAAATATTTCTTTGAGGACGCGCGCGTCCTTGTCAAAGACTTAAGGCCGGAGGATGTGCTGCCATGTGACAAGGCAGGAATTAGACCTCAGCTCGTGGATTGGAAGACGAAGGAACTGGTTACTGACTTTATGGTTGTCAAAGACGGCAACTCTGTCCATGTGCTTAACTCTATATCTCCGGCGTTTACAAGCTCGATGGCATTTGCAGAGTTTATTGTAAACAACTACATTAAAAATACCGCCTGATTATGAGTGCTCTCTATGTCTCAACCTCTGCGATTAGCAAAGGAAGCGTCATTGACTGCGTAAAACGCTGCGCCCAGCTCACAACAAATATTGAGCTAAGCGGTGGCTGCGACTATGAAGACGGTCTGTTAGCTAAACTTATAGAGATAAGGAAACGCATGGGGCTGAACTTTCTCCTGCACGGCTACTTCCCACCGCCCTCAAATGGGCATTTCATAATGAATTTTGCTGAAACAAGCGACAAAACCAGAGCATTCATCAAAGAGGCGGCAGCCTATATCAGGGCGCTTGATATTCCATATTATTCAATACACTCTGGATTTCAAAAGACATTCGGCCTCAAAAAAGAAATTCTCATAGATTCTGGCCAATACGGCTCATTCACAACAGAAGACATAGAAAAGTCCGTATCACATTTCAGCCTGACCTACCCTTCTGTCCGGCTTGCCCTTGAGAACCTCTATCCAAACCCTGACAGACACTGCTGCTTTATGATACACATAGAGGAAATTACAGAGATGCTTGACAGATTGCCCGGCATATATCTCCTTCTTGACTTGGGGCATTTAAAAATCTCGTCGCACCTTACTGGATTTGACTACGCCGCCGCGGTTGAGTGCCTGATTGAGAAATACGGCCATAGAATTCTTGAACTTCACCTTTCAGAAAACGACGGCCTGACAGACAAGCACTGGCCCATATACAAAGACAGCGTTCAATATTCAATCGTAAAACAATACGCCAGACTGATAAAAGAACGGGGGATAAACGCGGTGATTGAGACGCGCAACCACGATTTTGAAGATGTGAGGGAGTGCTATCGGCTGATGGCAGGGTTTTTCGTTTAATGATATTCCCCCCGCCGCCAATGCGGCGGCGGGGGATGGCCTGGTTATGTTTAGCCTAATTCAACCTTAAACGTGTCTAATATAATGTCAAAGGCAGTCATCTGAGCGCCCTGCATAACGGCGTCAAAGATGTCCCTGTCAGACCAGCCAAGTTTTTTTAGCTCATCCACATCGCCGCCGGTAACTGAGTGCGGGTTTTTAACTGCCTTAAGGACGAACAGCAGCAGCGCCTTTTCATTTGCGGGAAGCGGGGCGTTCTTGGGGTCTTTAATTGTGTCGTTAATCGCGGCTATGTCTATACCGCTTTGAATAAGCCGGGACTTATTCATATCAATGCAGTAGGCGCAGTTTGTGCCGACTGATACCAGCATTTTAAGAAAAGTCAGAAACCCCTGGTTAAGCGTCGGGTGGTTCATAAAGTAGCCCATGCTGTTAAATGTGCCTTCTAATACTGCCGGGCTTACGGCATATAGTTGCATCGCGTTTGGCACCCGGCCCATCATTCCTTTAACTACCTCAAAGATCTCGGCGGTCTTTCCTGTTGCCTCCTCAGGCGATACGGGTTTAAGCAATGGCATATTTCCTCCTTTTAGTTGATGATTAAATTTACACGCTGCCCTCAGCCTTTCTTCTCGATATAAAACGACACGGCACGTCCTTCTTCCTTGATTTCTTTAATCTCGTGGCCCAGGCGGCTGATAAGGGCTGGGATGTCGTTTTTAGCCCCCATATCAGTTGAGATTACTTTTAAGACCTGCCCTGGCGCGATGCCGTCAATGCCTTTTTTGGTCTTGAGCACGGGGGCGGGGCAGCTCATTCCCGAACAGTCAACGGTCATAGACACTTGATTATCAGTCATATATCGAACCCTCCTATGAATTGCGAACTGCCTGCCATCCGGTAGGTATGCTTGTATTTTACCACATACCAAATGGTATGTCAATGGGGTGCTGAAAAAAAATCATTCTGTGGTCTGTACCTCTTTAATAACTTCCTCCAGCTTATCGAAGAAATCAATCACATCCTGATGAAGCTCCCCCGGCAGGAAATTGTTGAATAAAATTACACCATTAAAATCATAGGAAAACATGCCATCTATGATTGTTGTCAGAAATCATTCGTCTTCATTCTGAATATCCTTAAGAATAATGATTCCTTTATCTGCACAGTGACCTGTTACGGT
>JAKOEO010000062.1:6616-17885 GCA_022321325.1 Candidatus Magnetominusculus sp. LBB02
TCTGAATATCCTTAAGAATAATGATTCCTTTATCTGCACAGTGACCTGTTACGGTTACGGTATTATTCCAAAGCGGCCTTACAATATCATCCATCCAGCTTTCCGGTACTTTTATTATATGAACTTTACCCGTTTTATCTTTTAGCTTAATCTCTTGTTTTTTAATCGAATCAGCATAGAGAAGCCGTCCGGTAACTGTAACAACCTCTTGTTTTGATGAAATCGTTTCCTCTCGAAAATCCATGATAAAATCAGTTTTCTTCTTTAGGGACACCATCTTCTCTATCCCATTTCTTATCACAGTAAACCCAACCAACTTAATATTTTCACCATCTGGAGCTATTTGTTTGGATAACCCTATAAAATTATGATAATACAATTTATCATTTATTCGTTTTTTTAAAGACTCCAAATCAGAACCATTGGACAATTCAAGGCATTCCAACACCTCATCAACTACAATTTGTGGAGGATGAAACAAATCCTGTTGTTCTGTCGGAGTTCCAATTGTTATAGTTACAGATAGGCTAGCTGCTTTTGGTACAGACATATAGTACGCATTATTTCTGATAGTCTTCTTAGTCCTGCCACCTTTTCTAAATGGCAAACCACACATTCTCTCATATGTGCGATTGAGAATTTTTTCTGTGTTTTGAATTCTTGGAATGAAATCACCGATCTTTGCTTTTCCATAACCCACAGCTTCTCCAGCAATAGACAATTGTAACATTGAAGAGTCAATCTCTATGTCATGTATTATAAGATGACGCTTAAAATTAATATCTTCAAGCAAGTTTCTTAATTCGTCTGCGATTTCATCCGGCGGGTCACCTGAGAGCGCAGTAGAAACTAAACGTTCTGCTTCTCTAAGTTCATCGCAATTATACGCAAGAGAAGCTGCGCTGCGGTATAAAACAGACCTCGTCGGCTCAAGCGTAGAATCTTTAAATAGTTCCGCCGCTTTTCGTTCAAGCCCAAACGCAAGCAAAAAACATTCCTTCGCTTTAGTGGTATCCCCTGTCTGCCTATGGTGAAAAGCGTCCTGCGCATAATCCATAGCCTCATTATGTAGTTTATTTACCTCTTTCATGATGAACTCACTTTGAAGCTTGTTATCTTTGATCTTGGCTTACTAAACTCTACAATGATAATATATGCTGGCAATTTTGAATTAACTTTATTTAGTCGGTCTATTTTTTGTTTTAATCTATTGTCTATATTACTATCGTTGCCTTTACGTATACCAGATACTTCTAAACGAGCTTGTTCCAAAAAAGGATAATCATCATCTTTCTTTCCTAACCAATAGTCTATTGCCGTAGCCTTTGCAGACCGTCCAATGGCAGTAAATTCGGTAAGATTTATAACCAGCATTATTGCTACTCCATATGCACCATTTTCAGTTGTTACCTCTCTGTCAGCATAACAACTCCGCATTTGATCTGTAACATCAGGTAGGTTAAGATTGAAGGAAGCATCATAATCACCTTCCACTTTTATTTCAACTGTGTGCAAGTGGCCCTGCTCCTCAAAACAAACCCCAGCAGACTCAGCAAATGCTAAACCGCAAGCTTTACTAAGGGCCGGGATTTCGCCCGTTCCTAAATCCAATAAGTTTATAGTCTTTACTTCATTCATGAACAAAATATAGCCATATAAATCATCGCTGTAATCACAACACTTTGCCATTGTACAATTTATCATGACACAATGTCTATCTTTTAATGGACTATGAAAAAAGAAACCAACAAATAAGTTGTCAGACCACTTAATGTCCATATCATCACTCCTTCTTCCATAGCGTCACCTGAATTGGCTCGGCAAACAGCTCTGTGGATTTCTTGATTATGTTCTGAAGGTAGGGCGTTGCAAGGTGTTTGTCAAGGGCTTCTTTGCTTTCCCATTGCTCGTAGAACATGAAATGGCCGACAGAGTCCTTCGATTGGTGAAGTTCATAGGAGATACAGCCGCTTTCGCTTCGCGTGGGTTGAATCAGCGCCGTAAGCTCCTGTTTAACGACATCGGTCATGCCCTCTTTTGCCTTAATCAGCGCCAAGACTATAATCTTGTCTTCTTTCATTGTATAGTTCCTCCTCTATGCTGTTCTATTGTAACAAAAACATGGGATATATAATAGGGCTTCCATCTACGTGTTCAGGGAAACTATGGTTACGGCATCGCCGCCTGTGTCTCTGTCTCCTTTTTGATATGCCTTTACAAGCGGGTGGCCGTGTAAGTGTTCCCTGACTGCCCTTGACAGCGTGCCCGTGCCGAGGCCATGGATTATCCTTATTTCTCTATGTTCTGCCACTGCCGCGTCGTTAAGGTATCGTTCGAGGGCCGAAAGGGCGGGGTCAACGCGCTGCCCCACAAGGTTTATCTCATACGGGATAGGCGATGACAGGCCCTTTAGGCTGGAGTCAAGCAGATGCCTTATCGGAGGGCCTGATGGCTGCACTTCTATACCTTGCAGCTCATCAACAGAAACTTCTATCTCGCGCCCCTTAATGAGCACAACGGCACGGCCTTTTTTTGAGTTTATAGAGACGACTTCACCCTCGGCGTCAAATCCTCTTATACGTACAGGCTGGCCGGGGACAAGGGTTGCGGCCTCTGCGGCATTGCCGCTTTGCAGAGCGCGCCTTTCCTGCTCAACTTTGGCATGCCTTCGGTCAATATTAACTACCAGCTCTTTTGCCTTTAGCGTGTCGGCCTTCCTCAGCTCTGCTAAGATTTCTTTGGCCTCTGCCCTGAGGGCGGCAACAGAGCGCTGTGCCTCCTCGTTTGCCTTTAAGAGCATCGTAGTTTTTTGGGTTTGAATGCCGTCAAGCTCTTTTCTCAGCGCTTCTTTAAGGGCGGCGGCCTCTTCCTTTAACTCCTGCATTTGTACGGTATCTCTTTCATATTGAGCGATTTTCCCGCGCAGGTCTGTCATCAGCGTCTCCATTTGAAGCTCAGCGCCTGACATAAAGCCACGCGCGTCGCTGATTATATCGCCGCCAATGCCGAAGTGCGCAGCTATCTCAAAGGCATGTGAAGGGCCAAGCTCTCCGGGGGAAAGTTTATATGTCGGCCTGAATATCTGCTGCGGCTCCGAGCTGCCGGTGGCCGCCGTTATCTCCATAATCATCGCCCCGACGGTGATGCGCTCTGTGGTTGCAGCAAACATCTTCAGAGACCTCAGGTGCGTTGTAGCCACAGTGAGTGCGCCAAGCTCTGTGAGACGGTTAAGAACGGCACAGCCCAGCGCCCCGCCCTCATCCGGGTCAGTGCCTGAGCCAAGCTCATCAAGCAGCACAAGCGTCTGCCCGCCGCTTTTGGCAAGTATCCCGGCAAGACGGCTCACACGCGCTGAAAACGTAGAGAGATTGTCCTCTATTGACTGCTCATCGCCGATGTCAACAAAGACTTGCTGCACAAAGGCGACGCATGAGCCGGAGAGGGCCGGTATGTGCATCCCCGATAGCGCCATCAGGTGAAGCACCCCAATTGTCTTTAGCACGACGGTCTTACCCCCGGCATTTGAGCCGGTGATGACTATTGATTTATGCCTGCCGCCCAACTCAAAATCAAGCGGGACGAGCGCTTCGGCATTGCCGTGCCTTGCAAGGGATTTCAGAAGCAGAGGGTGGCGGCCTTTTATAATATTTATGCGCCTCTGGTCATCAATCAACGGGGCAGACATTTTTAGCGCATCGGCAAACAGAGCCTTTGCCATTACCGAGTCCAGTCTTACTACTATATAGTAGTCCTTTTCTATATCGCCAAGGTTATCGTGCAGAAGGGCGCAGAGCCTTTTAATGATCTTGAATTCCTCAATCTTCTCCTCGCTACGCAGCGAATCTATCTCATTTCCCACGCCCTGGGTCTCGTAAGGCTCTGTAAAGAGCGTCTCGCCGGACTTTGAAATATCGTGGACAACGCCGGGAATTTGTCCCCTTGATTCTCTTCTTACTGGAATGACCCACCTGCCATTGCGAACGGTTATAAAATTATCCTGCAGGTGAGGGTCAAGTTCGTGCCTTCTCAAGAGTTTCTCAAGGATTTGTTTCAGGCGCTGTTCATGTGAGGCAAGCCTCTTTCGTATAGATGACAGCTCAGGCGACGCCTCGTCTGTTATGCGCCCGTCTGTATCAATGGATTTACTGATCTCCCGTTTGATAAACGCATGGCCTGTGATCCCGGAGACGGCCATGACGATATTGGGACTGTTTTTTTCTACGTTAAAGCGTTTAAGGCTCAAGGCCCCTTCAAAAAGCCCGTTAAATTCCCTAAGTTGCAGAGGCTCAATGACTGCACCTGCTGGGCGCAGCTCATCAAACAGCGGTGTAAGGTCTTCAAACGACTCAATCGAGGGGTATTTATTTTCAGAAAATAGCGCCCTCCACTCAGAGACATGGTCAATTTCCCGCCGAACCAGAGCGATGTCCCCAAGTGGAGTTGTCCCGGCGATTATCGCCCTGCCCCCTTCAGTGACAGCGTATGCGCCGACCATATCGAGTATCTTGTGAAACTCCAGGCCTTTTAAGGTATCATTGGTTTCAACAGCCATCAATCTCCTGCCTTATCGTCGCGTTAAGCTATTATAATAATTCCCCGTACCTTTTACATAGCGTTACTGATAATGCTATAATCCGAAAGTCAGACTGAAGGAGATAACGACGATGCCTTTTGAATTTGAACGTCTTGAGATACCTGATGTAGTGTTGGTAACGCCGCGGCTATTTCCGGATGAGCGCGGTTATTTTAAGGAGCTGTATAAATATTCTGATTTTGCCGCTTTTGGGATAAAGGAGCGGTTTGTGCAGGATAATTTCTCCAAATCCTCGAAGGATGTCTTGCGCGGGCTTCACTATCAGATGTATCCAAAGGCGCAGGGAAAACTGGTTTCCTGCAATAAAGGCGAAATATTTGACGTTGCCGTGGATATACGCGCCAGCTCAGGGACATTTGGCCGCTGGGTAGGTGCCGCGTTAACAGGCGAAAACCACAAGATGCTTTACATACCGGCGGGATTTGCGCATGGGTTTGTCGTTATGAGCGAGACGGTCGAGGTTATATATAAGTGTACTGAGGAGTATTCGCCAAAAGACGACAGGGGAATAATATGGAACGACCCCGATCTAAATATCAACTGGCAAGTGAAAAGCCCTCTCGTATCTGACAAAGACAGCAGGCTGCCACGATTCAAAGAAGCCGGGAAAATGTAACCTGCAAATTGGCTTGACAAACGCAGCCACGTGCATATACAATGGGAAGCTAAAGGGTAGGAACACTACAGGCCATGCCTTGCATGGAGACTATTAACCGGGCGAAGGAGATGTTTTTATGGAGAACCAGTTGCTGACTCTGATAATAGGGATCAGTGTTTTAGGGCTTGTTGCTGCTTTGATGCTGGCCAAGTGGGTTTTGGCAAAGAGCGACGGCACGGCGCCGATGCGCGAGATATCGGACGCAATCAAAGAGGGGGCCAATGCCTTCCTGAAAAGACAGTATAAGACAATAACGATTCTGGCGTTGATGGTTGCGGCCGCGCTGTTCATCGGTTACGGCATAATACGTGAGCACCAGAGTTTCGATCCTGTGGAGTCTAAGGCAGCCCTTGCCATGTGGATAACGATGTCTTTTATATTCGGGGCGGCATGTTCTCTGTTTGCAGGGTATATAGGCATGTGGGTCAGTATCAGAAGCAATATAAGAACGGCGGCAGCGGCGGTCAACAGCGTAAACGATGCGCTGCGCGTTGCGCTTCGCGGCGGGGCGGTATCGGGCCTGATGGTTGTCTCGATGAGCCTTTTGGGTGTTGCGGGGCTTTACATACTTGTAAAGATTTTTAGCAACGTTGAGGCAACGAAGATTCCTTTTATGATAGTAGGATACGGGTTTGGTGCGTCATTTGTGGCGCTGTTTGCACAGCTTGGCGGCGGAATCTACACAAAGGCGGCTGACGTAGGGGCCGACCTTGTAGGTAAAGTAGAGGCCGGCATTCCTGAGGACGACCCTCGCAACCCCGCCGTTATTGCCGACCTGGTTGGCGATAATGTCGGCGACTGCGCAGGACGTGGCGCTGACCTGTTTGAGTCCACTGCGGCTGAGAACATAGGCGCAATGATACTTGCCGGAGTTATGGCAAAGATGGTGCCCGGGGCATCCGCCACATGGATAATCGGCGTTATGTTATTTCCTCTTTTGGCGAGGGCATTTGGTATAATCGCCTCTATCATCGGGGTTTTGATGGTCAAGATAGCAGACGGCGAAGACCCGATGCACGGGCTTAACAAGGGATATTTTATTACAGTGTTCTTTACCGTTATTGGATTATTTATAGCCAGCAAGTGGCTGTTTTACCATGAGTCTGCCCCACAGGCATGGCTCTACCTGTTTTTTGCCGGAGTAGTCGGCGTGGCAACCAGCATTGGGTTTATCTACATCACAGAGTACTATACTGAATACAGGTACAGACCTGTCAGGGAGATTGCCAACGCGTCTCAGACAGGACCGGCAACCAACATCATCACCGGTATTGCAATGGGCTTAGAGTGTACCGCCCCTTCGGCGATAGTTATATCAATCTCCATATTGGCCGCATATTATCTGGGACAGGCATCGGGCTTTCCCCATGCCGGCATATTCGGCACGGCGGTTGCGACAATGGGAATGTTAGGGCCAGCCGCATATATATTGGCGATGGACACATTCGGCCCAATCTCTGACAACGCAGGCGGCATTATCGAGATGACAGAGCAGTCTAAAGATGTCAGAGAAAGGACAGACAGGTTAGACGCAGCGGGCAACACAACAAAGGCGCTTACCAAAGGCTATGCAATTGCCTCGGCGGCACTGGCGTCATTCCTGCTTTTCAGGGCATATCTGGATGAGGTGGAAAACTACGGCCATCCTATTAAGAGCGTGGATTTGGCGGAGCCTGTGGTGTTTGTAGGGGCGCTGCTTGGCGCTGCGTTGGTGTTTATATTTTCGGCGCTTGCTATCAGGGCAGTTGGAAAGGCCGCGTACTATGTTATATGGGACGTGAGAGATCAGTTCAAGGAAAACCCTGGCATACTTGCCGGAACTTCAAAACCTGATTATGGCCGCTGCGTTGACATAGTAACGAAGGGTGCTCTGAAGGAGATGGTCGTGCCGGGATTGGTTGCGGTGTTGACTCCAATAATAGTCGGCGTGCTGTTTAAGCAATTAGGCGCGGGAGCTGAGGCGGTTGCCTCGATGTTGATGGTAGGAACGATTGCCGGAATACTCATGGCAACCTTCTTAAACAATGGCGGCGGCGCATGGGACAATGCGAAGAAGTATATCGAGACCGGCCAGCTCGGCGGCAAGGGTTCGGACACGCATAAGGCGGCGGTAGTGGGCGACACCGTAGGCGATCCATTTAAAGACACAGCCGGCCCGTCATTACACGTTTTGATTAAACTTCTCTCAACAGTTACGCTGGTTTTAGCGCCACTGTTTATCTAATTCAGACGATATATGACCATACCGCCCAATTATTTGGGTTGTATGGTCATTTCCAAAAAAGATAATCCCATTTCAATAGGTGTTGATTATGGTATAATAGAAAAAGGAAGGGGGTTGGCCATGTCGAAACGCACCGATGTAACTGACAAAGGAGTGGGCTACCGGGCACCTGACAGAAGGGAATCTACAAGAAAAGCTGCGGCGAAAATCGTCAATCGTGATGTCATGGGAAGTGCCCTAATGGAAGAAAAAGGAAGACCATTGGATGCTATCACAGATACGGCATTTCTTCGGGTTCGTAAACCCGATATAGCGATAGGTAAGCTCATCGAACCCACACGCGCTCATAGCCAAAAACCGGAGTTCAAGGCACATGATGACAATAGCATTTTTGATGACGCTGAGGCGTTGATTGCCCTTGCTCAAGAATCGTTTAAAAGTGCGGCCCAAAAGGCAGTAGCTGAAAATGACGCACTCGGTATCCCGACGCACGGCTCTGTAAATGGCAAACTTGTTGTGCGAATGCCTAAAACAATACGTCCAACAAAATAACCTGATACTATGCCAAATTGGATGTGGATTATTGCCGGACCAAATGGGGCTGGGAAGTCCAGCTTTGCCGGAGACTTTCTCATCAGACTCGGTTATGGAAATCTTAAGAAACTGAATGCGGATGAGCTCACAATTGAGCTGCGCAAGGAACTTCCGGTATTGGCACAAGACGAACTCAATTTACAAGCCGCTGTGAAAATCGACAAGGAAGTAGAGGACTGCATCAAGTCTGGCGTCAGTTTCGTTGTTGAGACAGTTCTGTCGTCCCTAAAGTATAGGGATGATGTCCTCACTGCTAAAGAACATGGTTTTAAAATTGGCCTGATTTACGTTTCTATTTACCCTGCAGAACTATCGCCGCAGCGTGTAAGTGAACGAGTGACAAAGGGTGGGCATAATGTTGATGCTGCTAAAGCTATTGAAAGGCACCAGAGATCACATGATCAGCTTAAGTGGTTTGCACAACAGGCTGACACATTAATTCTTTTCGATAATAGCTCTGAGAATGGCCGCCCTGTGATGTTGGCCTCGCGCGCCAATAATGAACCGCTCAAATACCCTGGCCGCGGCATAAACCCTGCCGTTGACCGCGCCCTTGACGTTAGTTTAAGCCAGGAGCAGCGGCCAAATCATCAAAACGAGGAACAACGAGATGAGTTTCGGCTGAAGCGCTGGCACCTTTAAACTATTGCCAGACGCCGTCAGTTGTGGCTTCGCACTTAGGGCAGCGTCCGTCGCTTATAATGTTGCTTCTGACCGTAAAACCATATCTTTCTATGAGCAGGGCCTTACACGAAGGACAATAGGTGTTTTCGCCGCGTGAGCCGGGACGATTGCCTTCATATACATATTTCAGACCGGCCTCGCGGCCTATCTCATACGCCCTCTTGAGGGTTTCGGGCGATGTAGACGGCCTGTCAAGAAGCTTATACTGTGGACGAAATCCTGTAACATGCCAGGGGATAGAAGCGTCAACCGATTTAATAAATCCGGCGATGAGTTTTAACTGCTCATCGGAGTCGTTCAGACCGGGGATGAGCAGCGTCGTTACCTCTACCCATACGCCGCGCTCTTTCATTAATATTATAGTATCTTTTACCGGCTTTTCGCGGCCGCCGCAGACCTTCTTGTAGAACTCGTCGTCGCCTTTTAAGTCAATATTATCTGCGTCAAGGCAGGGAATTATCAGCCCGGCGCTTTGGGCGGTCATATAACCGTTACTGACAAACACATTCCTTATCCCTTTTTCCTGAGCCAATATAGCGCAGTCAAGGGCATATTCCATGAATATTGTGGGTTCGGTGTATGTGTAAGAGATGCTCTTGCAGCCGCCGGCAATTGCCCCTGCCACAACATTCGCAGGCGAAACATCTTCTCCTATGGCGCCATCAAAGTCATGCTCTTTCGGATACTGAGATATTGACGAATTTTGGCAGTGGAGGCAGAATAAATTACATCCCACAGAGGCGATAGATAATGAGTCTGACCCCGGCAGGAAATGAAACAACGGTTTTTTCTCTATCGGATCAATGTGCGATGCGCAAAGTCTGCCGTAAACCAGACAATACAGCGTACCGCCTCTGTTTTCCCTGACGGCGCACTGCCCGCGGCTGCCCTCAGGTATTTTACATCTGTGGGCGCACATCCCGCACAATACCTCATTGGTATCTTTGAGTTTATTAAAAAGAAGCGCTTTTTTCATTTTAATATTGGGGTGAGTCAACTGTCCCAGCCGAGTCTCCCTAACAAAGGGACAAACACACAGGGCACATGATAACTCTTTTCTATGACGCCGCCTCTTTTCACTAATTTCAGCAACTGCTGGCTATGCCTTTGGCCAACAGGGGCAACAATAATCCCCTCCGGCCCAAGCTGCTCAATTAGCGGGGCGGGTATATCGGGGGCAGCCGCTGTGACTATGATCTTATCAAACGGCGCCTCCGTCGGCCAGCCAAGCGTACCGTCAGCTACTTTTACGCAGATATTGTTGTATCCCGCCTCTGCAAATTTCTTCTGAGCCTGCTCAGACAGCGACTCAATTCGCTCAACCGTGTAGACTTTTAAAACGATTTCAGAAAGTACCGCCGCCTGATACCCGGAACCCGTTCCAATCTCCAGAACCCTGTCAGTCATAGAAGGCTCAAGCAGTTCGGTCATCACGGCAACCATATAGGGCTGTGAGATTGTCTGGTGCATTCCAATGTCAAGGGCCATGTCCGCATAGGCGCTGTCTCTATTTGAAGGGCCGGCAAATATATGCCTCGGCACATGGCGCATTGCCCGCAGCACGCCAGCGTCGGCTATGCCGCGGCGTATAAGCTGGACATTAACCATCTCCTCTCTTAAATCCACATAGTTATCTACCATAAAGTAATGTATAACTTTACAATTCTTTCCACTCGTTTTTAATCTTATGAAGGGCGTCGTAGTTCGTAAGGTCAAGATGCAGCGGCGTTACGGAAATGTAGCCTGAGTCAACCGCAAGAAAATCTGTCTTTTCGCCCTCCTCCCATGACGGGCTGCCCCCGCCTATCCAGTAATGCTTCTTCCCCCACGGGTCAAGCGTCTCCTGAATCGAATTGCAGTAGACGCGCTTGCCCTGCTTTGTGAATTTAACGCCGACAATTTCTTCTGATTTTCTATTAGGCACGTTTACATTTAGCAGCGTATCTCTGGGCAGACCCTTATCGAGAATTGACCGCGCTATTTTTTTTGCAAACTCCGCCGCAGTGTCAAAATGAAACCCTCCGTCATCCCACAGCATTGAAATTGCAAATGACGGCACTCCAAGAATCGTCCCCTCAATAGCGGCAGAGACCGTACCGGAGTATGTGATGTCGTCGCCCAGGTTGCCGCCCTTGTTTATGCCTGAGGCCACTAAGTCAGGGGTGCGCCCCAGTATTTTCCCAATCCCCAGCGTAACGCAGTCTGTAGGGGTGCCGTTGATGGCGTAGATGTTTTTCTTCACCTCGGTAACCCTCAATGGCCGATGCATGGTAAGGGAATGGCTCGTTGCGCTTCTTTCTCTGTCCGGGGCGACGATAACTGCCTCGGCCACCTCGGCCATCGCCTCAAAGAGTGCGGTCAGGCCCTCTGATAATACACCGTCATCGTTCGTTACAAGTATCAACGCCATTGAGTTTCCCTCTCCCCTGACAAGCTGCAAATGATTCAACTATATTTTATTATCGCCGACAGGCATGGCTGCCGTCAAGCCCTCGGATGATGTTTGTCGTATTCT
>JAKOEO010000062.1:17895-19907 GCA_022321325.1 Candidatus Magnetominusculus sp. LBB02
TATCGCCGACAGGCATGGCTGCCGTCAAGCCCTCGGATGATGTTTGTCGTATTCTTTTTTTACCCTTTCAGAAGACACTTTTGTGTATATCTGGGTTGTTGATATGTCAACATGGCCGAGCATCTTCTGTATTGAGCGCAAGTCCGCCCCGCCTTCAAGTAAATGAGTGGCAAAGCAGTGCCGCAGCGTGTGCGGCGTCAGCTCCACGCCCGCCATGTTGCCGTAATTTTTTATTGTCTGCCAAAAGCGCTGCCTTGTCATAGGCTCTGCCCTGTTTGACAAAAACAGGTATGGCGAGTGTTTGCTGCCCAGAATGGCCGGCCTCAAATCCTTCAGATATGCCCTAATGCGCTCTCGCGCACGATCATTTACCGGCACAAGGCGCTCCTTTGAACCCTTTCCCATTACCCTGATAAATCCGGCGTCCATCTCAAGCTTATCTATCTCGACATTTACCAGCTCTGAGACTCGAAGCCCGGAGGCATACATAAGCTCCAGCATCGCCACATCGCGAAGGACATATTTTGTATCCACCCGCGCTGTCAGAATTGCCAGCACATCGTCAAACATCAGCGCCTTGGGAAGCTGCGCCCACTTCTTAGGCAGACGAACAGTCTCAGAAGGGTCGTCCTTTCTGTGCCTTTCTATAAGCAGGAACTTGCAAAATGCCCGCACCGACGATATTACCCTGCAAATAGAGCTGCCAGAGTAGTCCTTGTCTCTAAGATAGTCTATGTAATTTACTATATCCTCTCGCTGAAATTCTTTTTCATCTACTTTATTTATATATAAATACTTAATGAACTGCTCTAGGTCCAGACCATACGATTCAATAGTGTTTTTAGCAAGCCCGCGCTCAACTTCCATATAGGCAAGAAATTGCCCCAACTTCTCGCTATGTATGCCGCTATGCATTAATGTATTCTTCTATTCCGGTTGATTTTTTCAGTTGGCCGTAAATCTCTTGTCCTATAGCAAGCAGATTTACGGTATCTTCCCTGTTATATTTTATCAGCGTATCGAGCGAGGAGCGATTGCCTCTTCTGTACGTCTGCCAAAGTTTGACGGCGTCGTAGCCGTCCATACCGGCGATGTCGTCGTCTCTGTTTATTCCAAAACACTTCTCAAAATACTTAAAGCCTCCCTTCAGGCCAAGCCTCTTCGACTCAAGACATATGTCATAGTGCGGCACTTCAATTTTGAGTGACTGGTAACACTTCCTCAAAAATGGTATATCAAAGACCGCCCCGTAAAATGTTATCAGGTATTTATATGGGCAGAGCGCCGCTATCAGGTTTTCCTCAGTTAAGTCCCTGCCTCTGACTAAGCACTTATATTGTCTGCCGTCATATAGGCCTACAACCGTAACATAGCCTCCGTTGTCATAGGGGCGGCCATTGGTCTCTATATCGAGGCCAACTGCGTCGTCTCTAAATATCTCAAAGGCGCGCCAGTGTTCTTTTCTGTCTATGTGTCTTGCCAGAACAACGGGATTGCACAGAGCGATATCGAGCTTTTTGATATGCTCATCGGCACGCGCCTTCCTCTGCCGTGAGATAAATGGAATCGTCTCTTCCTCCAGAAAATCGTCCCATGTGACAATGCCGCGCCGCCATAACCTTCTCTCAATCTTTTCCCCTACCCCATCCAACACTGAAAATGTATTCCTTATCATAGCGGCTATTATACATTATTTGTCAGAGGAAACGCTTAAAATTTCGAGAGTTTCAGCGCTATAGCGCCCCTCGTCATTGTAAACAAAAAATGGCGGGTCAAGCGTTAACTGCGCCCTGCCCTCTTTAACCGCCTCGATAATAAATATCTTTGCCTCTGACCTCCTGTTTGAATAAATAAAGCGCACCCGTCTTGGTTCAAACTTGCGGGCGCGCAGAGTTTCGATAACCTCGACAAATCTTGAAGTCTGATAAATGAATGATAATCTACCCTTACCTCTTAATACATAAAACGCTGCTTTAAGTAACTCATCCAGCGTGAGGTTGAGTTCATGGCGG
>JAKOEO010000063.1 GCA_022321325.1 Candidatus Magnetominusculus sp. LBB02
TACGCTTCACTGCTAAGCTAAATGAACTATGTGACGAACTTGAGCTGCGGGTAAAAGACGGCAAGGGCGTTGCCCCTGCTGGCGCGCCAAGGATAATGATAGCGGGGTCTCCAATGGCTATTCCAAACTGGAAATTGCACGCCGTTATTGAAGGTTCAGGGGCGGTAGTGGTTGGTGAAGAGGCGTGCGTTGGCGAGAGAAACTACAGGAGTCTTCTCGATGAGTCCTTTGACTCAGTAGACCAGGCCCTTGACATGATGGCCGAAAGATATTTAACCATAGACTGCGCCTGTTTCACGCCAAACGACGAGCGGCTTGACAATATCATCGCTATGGCTGAGAAATTAAAGGCCGGTGGAGTTATCCACTATGCCCTGCTGTTTTGTACGATTTATATGGTGGAATCATATAAGGTTCAGAACTCGATGAAAGAAAAGGATATGCCGTTTCTCCGTATTGAAACCGACTACTCGCTGGAAGATATGGGGCAGTTAAAAACCCGCGTGGAGGCCTTTATCGAGATGATTAAAGGGGGCGTGAATAATTGAAAAGAGGCGGCATTGACATTGGCTCGCGCTTTGTCAAATATGCAGTATTGAGCGGCAACGGCGATATTTCTTTCTATAAGAGAGAGACCGGCCATAATCCGCTGACTGTATGCAGGCAGTTAATTGATGCTGACAAGCCGGACAAATTGACGGCCACAGGCTATGGCAGACACCTGATGGAGATATGGGACGACATACAAACTATAACCGAAATAAAGGCGGTGGCCAGAGGAGCCAAAGAGGTATTCCCCGGCTGCCGCACCGTACTCGATATAGGAGGACAGGACACGAAGGTAATAAGTTTAAGGGCTGACGGCACAGTCGGGGCGTTTGAGATGAATGACCGATGTGCCGCCGGTACTGGACGCTTTATGGAAATAATGGCCAAGGCACTCGATTATGACATAAGCGATTTTGGGCTGAGTTGTGCGGCAGATACTGACTGTAACATTTCTATCAACAGCATGTGTACGGTGTTTGCCGAATCGGAGGTAATCAGCCTTATTAACAAGGGGGTAGGGCGGGAGCAGATTTCCCGGTCGCTTCATATGTCAATAGCGCAGAAGGTTATCGCCCTGACAAAGCGGGTTGAAGTCAACAATGATATTGTCTTTGCCGGAGGATGCGCAAGAAACAGGAGTTTGATTGATATACTTGAGAAGTATTTCCAAAATGCCATGTCCATAAGTGAATCACCTGATATGCTTGCCGCATTAGGCGCGGCACTTTATTGAGTTCAATCGGGGCACATCCCAATTATTGACGGTGAAAACGGCAGCCAATGTCAGTATCTGGCGGTTACGCAGTTTACTTCATAGCAGCGTAAGACATTGTCGTCAGGTGGTTTGTTACCTCCGGTACTATCTCGATGTGCGCTATCGTGCCGGATGAGTTTATTACCACAAGGGCGCGCGTCAGAAGACGCAGTTCCTTGATTAGCAGCCCATAGGCCAGTCCAAATGACGCATCCTTATGGTCTGACAACGTCATAACGCCGTCTATGCCGGCAGCAGCGCAAAATTTGGCATTAGCAAACGGCAAGTCCATGCTGATATTCAACATCGCTACGCCTGACCTCAACTGAGTCGTTGATTTATTAAATTCTCTAAGCTGAATGGCACACGCCGGCGTATCCAGAGAGGGCGTTACGCTGATTATCACCGTCTTTCCAGCGAAATCATTCAGGGTAACCGATCCTAAATTGTTGTCCATCACCGTAAAGTCCGGCGCCTCATCGCCTACCTTTAGCTCTGTGCCAATGAGCGTCAGGCCGCCGCCATTAAATGTAATAACCCCTGTCCTTTCCATCGCAGCTCTCCTCTTAATCAATTCCCGTCGCTATTTATTCGATGGGTTTTTTAATTCTTTTTCAGTAATCGTTTTTGCGATTGAGACGCTAATGTCGTCCATCACCTCTTTCATCGCGGCGCTCAGGCCGGCGGCCAGCGATGTATAGTTGTCAGAGCCTCCCAGCTTTATCTTTTTTGAATATGTATTGTGGTAGAGGTTAACCCCTTCCGGCGACAACAGGTCAGTATCGAGCGATAATATGCCATAGGAGTCCGTTCCCTCTTCAAGCTGCTCAAAGCGCGTCAGGTGTGTCTTGAGTGAATAAAAACTCTGCTTTGCTACCGACGATATGCGGATGTCCTTGAAAAACCCTGCCGAGTATAACGCCTTCTTCAACTCCTCGGCAACCATTGTCGAGGGCGGCGACTGCCATTTCGAGTATTTAGTAATCGTCAGGGAATATGGCGTCTGCCTCACGGCTATATATGCCTGCGCCAGATAGCGGGGGCAGTCCACTACGATTATTATGGGGATGTCGTGCCTTAACTCGCCCCTGACATTAGCGTCGTATTGTATGTCAAGGCTGTATATCTTTGTGATTGGCATCGAAACGCACGAAATAACCGCCATTAATGCGATGGCGGCAGATAGCAACAGTACTTTCTTATTCATTTTCTGTATCATCCTTATATATGAGGCTCCACGGTTTGTTTTGTATTTCCTGCAATACGCCCTGCAGGTCTTCCAGCGTTGTATTGATGTTTTTCATAAGCTCGGTCATATTCTGCGATTGGTCATCAACGGCAATGCTTACTGAGCTTGATGTCTTTTCAAATGACCTAACCATCGCCCCAATGCCGCGCACTTCCTTTGTAACTGTCTTCAACAGCTCGGCAACTTCGCCCTTATTGTCCTTTAATATTACGTTGATTTCTTTCATCACGCCTTCCATCTCATTAAATGTCTTTGTCATGGAATGGGAGATGTTCTGTATTTCAGCATTGATCGTGATGGCGGCCTTGTTCGAGTTAGCCAGGAGTTCTGTAACTTGTTTTTGATTTTGTTTGCTGAATACCGCATCAACATCAACAAGGAGCTTATCCAGAGATTCAGTCGCCTTAGCAAGCCTCACCAGAAGATCGGCAAACTGTACGTTGTCCTCTGACGGTATTGTTGCACCGGGTTCAATCTTTGCCTCGGCGACATTGCCAAGCGACAGTCCCATATATATCTCTCCAACAAAACCTATCTGTGATATTATCGCCCGAGTGCCTTTGTAGAATTTTGTGCCCTTGTTAATGCCAAGGACTACTGTAAGGGGTTCTTTTGCGTTTATTGGGGCGATTATATTAATGATCTTGCCAATTCTCATGCCTCCAAGACGTACCTGAGAGCCAATGTCAACGCCGGCAACATCCTGGAGTTTGACATAATAGATATCGTATTTGCTGCTGAACTGCCCTCGCCCTACCAGAATAACAAAGGCGCTGATAATCAGGAGCGTTGTTATAACTACGGCGCCCGCCTTTATCTCTTCTTTAATATACGATGCCATGTCCCACCAAACTCCTATCCGACACTATTCTAACATAATCATAGATTATTTTAACAATGCTATTGACAGGCTAATCTTGCCTGGTCAATCAGTGCTGGTTTCCACCTGAACAACCTCACACGGTATTGAAGGGGATTTCGATTTGGCCGCGGCGGCTCATCTATAATCATGGAATTCCTAATCACGGTATCTGCCGCCATTTGACAGCTTAGCTTATCACCTGATGTTGTCAATTCTTTTTACGTGCAATAATATACATAACATCATGCATATTAACTCTGACAGAGAAATTAGTGATATGCAGCTTACGAAGAATTTCATAAATCTGAGGCATTTTTTTATTTACAACTAATGTAATATAGAATATATGATTCAGACTCATATATGAACTTGCGTAGCTTGAATATAATATTTCAAATCCATATCTATTTAGTAATATTTCTATAGTTTTTTTTGAAAAGTAATGCAAATGGGTCGGCGGATGAATTAGGCGCCATCTATTACGTTGAATTTTTGCATTGAGACTTTCAATATCGCCGGTTGTTAACGCTATAAGCCCATCGGCGTTAATATCTCTTGCAATCTTATCAATATAAATGTCAGGCCGTTTAATATGTTCAATAGTATCCCAGAGACAATATATATCATGACGCTGCTCAATATTATAATCTGAATACTCGCCTCTGTTCGCATGAATCCACGGGTAGTTAGTTTGAATATAATTTATTGCGTCTGCAGATATATCTATACCGGACACGCTTTTGAAATAATTATTTGCAAGTTCTAAAAAGAAACCATAGGCAGAGCCTATTTCAAATATACTTTTCTTTTGAGAATTATTAACATACTTTAATAATATGTTTAATCTGGACATAAAGTTTTTTTGTATAATTCTTTTATCTGCAATATAATTGCCGTATTCACGGCCATGAAAATAGTTGTGGTTATATATTGTCTCCAATTCTTCCTCTGATATGTCGAGATTTGATGTAATAAAGCCGCAAGAGCGGCATCTCAGCAAGACCTTGTAAATCGGTTCCCACAAATTCTTTTCACAAACAAGACATCTATCTGTCATCGTTACATCCATTATACTCATCTTCAACTATATATAGAGGTCGGTTTTTGACCTCTTCATAAATTCTAGCAATATATTCCCCTATAATGCCTAGAAACATGAGCTGTGCTCCCCCAAGAAACGATATACAGACAATTAACGATGTCCATCCTGAAGGCAGATTTTTGTTTATAATATATGCGGTTGTTGAATATATACCATAGACGAAACTTAATGACGAGATAATAATTCCTAAAAGTATGGAAGCCCGTAACGGCGCTTTTGAAAATGATAGTATGCCGGATAAAGAAAAACTTAAAAGCCTGAATATATCGTATTTACTCTTGCCGCTTCTACGTTGGAGCGCTTCATACTCAACTACAGCGCTTTTGAAGCCGACCCACGAGAAAAGACCACGCAGAAATTGATTCTGTTCTCTGATATTATTTTGGAATATTTGGAGTACATTAGCAGATATTAAACGATAATCAGAGAAATTATCATTAATGTTTGTATCGGATATTGTATTTATTAATTTATAAAATAATATCGAGGAATATTTCTTAAACAATGATATTCCTTCTGTCCGGACTCTGCATGTATGCACTATATCGAATCCTTGTTCATAATACGCAAGCATTTCAGGAATCAGATTAACTGGGTGTTGAAGATCGCAATCCATCATAATAACGGCATCGCCGCTACATTTGTCCATTCCAGCGACAAGTGACATTTGATGGCCGAAGCGCTTCGTTAGTAATAATACCTTGACATTAGTGCACCTGTCGGCAATAGCTTTGATTATTTCATAACTTCTATCGCTGCATTTGTCAACTACGTAAATAATCCGGAAGATATATTTATCCTTTAAATTGTCGAGTATATGAGATAATTCTTTATGGAATATCTCAATTCCCTCTGCTTCATTATAAACTGGCATTACAAGACTTATCGTTTTCATAAAAGCGCGTAATCAATTATAAGTATCATTAAGCGCATCCCTCCTTTAACTATAATCATAATACTTTATTAATAGCATGTGCTGCATTTATAGATAGACTACAGACTTTTAATAAAGTCAGTATAATTATTATATAAGCCAATAAAAGCTCTATAGTAATAAACGGTGGTTTAAATTCAAACCGTATAGTAGACTTACCTGGCGGCAGAATTATAGATTGAAAAATATCAAGAGCTGGAAATATTTTAGTCTCCCTGTTGTTCACATATGCTTTCCAATATATTGAGTATGCATTTCTAATGAATAGAATCTCGACATTTCTTTTGTTATTGACTATTAAATTCATAGAATTATAAGTCGGAAATACATATAAGATGTGAGGTTTACTATTATCTGACGGTTCAATATAATATGAATGGAGTCTGGAATATGCATTTTGGATATTGTTAGGATTATCATTTATTGGCGTTGATATTCTGGTCAATAATAAATTGAAATCATTGTAATCAGAATTAGTTATTGAGTGATAATCAGAAGTAAATATTATGTTGGATAGATTATCAGTGGCATATTTCTTTTTTTTATATTCGATGTAGGCTCTACTGGATATTGTAGTTGATGCATATTCTTGCGCATTATCATCAAGGAGTCCTATATCATTGACATAGCATGAGTTAGATTCATATTTACAACTCGGATAGGCGCATTATTATGAAGAACGTTTACGTACGGAGATTGGACAATATAAACATCGATAATCACTAATAACAAAATTATAATAGTTATACTGCTATGATACTGGTTATTAAAATGAAGAGCAATTATCAAAAGTAATAAAGTTATAAATATAATTGCATAATATTTTGAGTTTAACAATGATATATCCATATTGTATAATTTGCAATATTCTATAGACGATATTACTATTGCAGCATAAAGCAACATAAAGAACGCACTTCTTTTCTTGTAATATTGGTCTAATCCAATTCCGGCGCCTAATATTACTAATGCAAAGCCCCCACCCCTGAATAATAAATCGGCATAATGAGATTGAGTTTGCAGAGGATGGATTACTTTAATTATCAGACTGAATAAATAGCTTTCGGTTGATCTGGTAAATACTAAGGCGAAAACTGCAATGCAAATAAGCAATACCCTTTTAATTAAGGTCTTATTAAAGATCATTCCATATATCATCAATGGGACTGTTAATATGCCGGTGTAGTTGTAATCGGCATAATATATGTCGTGTCCAATTCTGAATATTCGCTCGCTCACTGGTACACTATTTAAAATATAGATTAATGGATCGCCGGAATGAAGCTGATTCGCGTTATAGTAAAGTCCATGAAATGATGTTTTTATCATGTCCTCATTCTGAATTAATATGTGATATTTAGGGATAATGCAAACAATGACAGAAAACAGTAAAATACATATATTTGTCAGGCTAATAATCTTAATTGCATTAATAGTATCGTTTAAGGAAGATTTATTTGTATTATAAACTATCAGAAATAGTGGCACAAATAGAATTGCAAATAAAGTATACGTATAATTTGCAGATAAACACCATATCAATATAAAAAGAGACAAGACCCAAAATGAAGCCGGTGAAGGATCTTTAATAAACCTTAGATATGAAGATAGTAATAAAAAACTAAACGCAATAGGTTCTAAAAAACCTATATCGCTGATATTTAATAGGGTGCCTGGCGAGAATATACTTACAATTATCACATAGTACTGTGACAAGCCTGATGATAATATCCTTCTTGCAAATGTCCACATTGATATTGTAAATAGAAACGGTATAATAGCGCCATAATACCACACATACATATCGTGTATAGATGTTATGATAATATGGAACTTACCTAATAGCCAAAAGATAGCGCCAATTGTCATAAATATTGGACTTATGCAATTCATATCTCCAAGCAGAGAATAAAAATAACCCTTTAAGCCATATTGAATATGTGGAAACCAATATGCTATTTCGCCAAAATAGTTAAGTGAATGCAGATTATCAAAAAAGTAACTAAATAATTTATAATTATCCCAGAATAGACCGCCCTTTGTAAAAAATACATCACATGATATATAGAACTCAAATGATTGCAAAATTATCAATACGAGGAACTGTGTCATTATCACTCGATGTTTAATCGGCCAATATAATAAATTTATTTTATAGTATAATCCATATAACAAAAATGATGAGCATATAATTCCTATATCGATTAATAATAATTGTAGAAGCGGAAAGCAATAATTATTCGAAAAATATAATTGATAAAACACACCAACAAATAGAGTGATAAAGCCTACACAAAATACAGCGCCGTTAATTATTGCATTGTATTTCTTATTTATCATTAATTATGGTAGCCTCAAGTTGTGTATTAATGCGTATATGTTCAATCACTGCGTATCTCCGTCGAAAATCTCCTTATGAGTTTCTCTCGCCATCAATACAAGAGGTGTATGAACTAACATGTTCGATAGCCTTTGTTTAGCATATATGGCATGTGTTTGTCAATAATTGAATTTTATTTACTGAATCAGCTATTAATCTAAAAAATAACCAGATTTAATTGCCTGCCGCGCCAGCTCGTCGCAGCGCTCGTTTTCTCTGTGGCCGCTATGTCCGCGTATCCAGTGAAACGTAACCTTGTGCTCTTTACAAAGTGCTAACAGCTTTTCCCACAAGTCAATGTTTTTCACCTTTGACTTAGCGCTGGTTACCCAGTTATTGGCCTGCCAGTTTTCTATCCACCCCTTTGTCATTGCATCCACGATGAGCTGCGAATCTGTATAAATTGAAGCCTCGCATTTGAACTTTAGTTCGCTTAAGGCCGCGATTACCGCAGAAAGCTCCATCCGATTATTTGTAGTCATGCGAAATGCCGCTGAGAGTTCCTTTCTCTTTGAGGCGGTTGTGAGGACTACGCCATAACCGCCCGGTCCCGGATTGCCGCTGCAAGCGCCGTCAGTATAGATTATTACTGCGGTCAATTGAAACCCGCCTTTATCCCTATCAGTACGCCGGAGAGGCCGTCAGCGTCAACCCTGATAAGCTCCCCGCCGAGGCTCTCGCATATGAGCCTGTTATACTTCATATTGTTTGAATTGATTTCGTAGCCCGGAGCTTGAACAAGCAAAATCTTTGCCTTAATCTGCAGACGCTTCAGCCTCTGGGCAGTCTTCAGCGTGACTGTGAGATATTGCGCGTCCTCAATGCCCTCATGCTGCGGGTAGCCATCGGTGATTACGTATAGCTCATGGTTTTCGCTTCCCCTCTGGCTAAAGTGTCTGAATACGAAATCCAGAAGTTCTGCCGTGTGGGTCATCCCCACAGGTTTTAGGGTGAGAACGTCAAGCGGGGCAATCTTGTCAATCCTGTCGTTAAAAGAGACGAATTCAACTCTGGCATTTCGGCTGTCCTCATAGTAGTGAAAAGACAGGCACGCCTTTCTGGCAAATTCCAGCTTGCCGCCCTGTTCCATTGACATGCTTGTGTCTATGGCCACAAGGATATCAGCCCTCTGGCCGGAACTCTTTTTGAAGTTGACGACATCGTCGTCGGCAATCAATGCGTCATCGCCGCCAACCTTGCGCCTGATAATAGCTCGGCGCGTGGTCTCAGGGATATGTATCGAGGCCGTTGAGCGGGATTTTACGGTGAGAAATGTCTTGCGTTTGTCTTTTTTTACCTTTTGCTGCCCCTTTTTTGCCATATAGAAGTAGTTTTTCCCTATATAGTGAAGGAGTTCCCTCTTTTTTATCTTTATCTTGCCGCCAGATTTATATGAAAATCTCACAAAGACATCTTTAAGGTAGCTGCTTAGCTCGTCGTCTGAGATGTCTTTAAGCAACTCCAGATCAATTATATCGCCCGGGCTGTTCTCAACAAGATAAAACGGGTCTTCGAAATCCTTGTTATCAAATGGAAACACCGGCGGATTAAACGGGACGTAGAGATTCTTTGGCGTTGGGTCAATCTTCTCCATAGCCTTTGCTATAAACTCATCCTCAGTGTCAATGGCCTCGTCAAACAGCAGACCGAAAATCGAAGGCGGCAGGAAACAGCTCCTTTCATATGGCAACGCCGCCATACACCAATGCCTTATATCCTCCATCAGCATAACGGTTCTATGTTGACAGACACGGCGTAGGCGTCGAGATATGCCTTAATGGTCTCATGGCTGCGGTCTGCCTCGCAAAGACAGGCCATAATGTCGTCTATCAACTGCTTGTCAATGTATAAGAACGCGGTCTCGGTGTCTTTATACTGGTCAATTACCGAGAAGGCATTTTCTATCAAAGGCACCCTCTCCTTTAGAAACTCAACGGCTGATGGAAAATCCTTCGCGAGCATTTCATTAATCTCGTCAAATGTCTGTTCGTCACCCTGGCCGCGAATCTCCGTGTAAAGCCCCTCCTTTACGTCGCAAAATGACACTGCGGCGCGTCCTTCGATAAAGGCGGAGGCACAGGCCATGCGCGCAGCCCTAATGGTGGAGCGCGGCCCTAGGTAAACAGCGATATTATTGAGCGCCCTTATAGCGCTTACGATAAACTCGATAAACAGCTCCGGAAATCTCATGACAAAAGACATTTGGCTCAGTTCCTTTTTCACAATCAGAACCTCGTCATCAAAACCCACCCTGCCCACAGGAATGCCGACAAGGCGGTTTGCCACCGCTTTGTGAATCCGCAAATCATTGGTATTGTTCGTCGTTGATACAAATAATAAATCCACGGGGAATGTCATCTTGCTGTTTGTCGGCGTATAGCTTTTTTCCTGAAGGGCCTGAATAAGGGCATACTGCGCCTCATTATTCATAAGGCCAAGCTCATCCACAAATAGGACGCCGCCAGAGGCCTGGGCAATCTTGCCGCCCTCAAGCACACGCGGGTCAAACGGGTCTCCTATCTCGGCAAACCTGATAAGATGGTACATGCCCAGAATCTTCTCAGGCTCGATGTCCTCATTACCCTGAACGCGGGCAAAGCCGCCGCCCTCAGCAATATACACACGCTCGATTGGGACTGACTCAGCAGTTGATGCAGCATACTGATGTCTGCACACGGGGCAGACATTTTCCAGCGCCGCATGGTCATTATTGACGATATAGTTATAGAGATGCACAGCGTTTTCCCTTACAGGGCAGCCCTCGTTGGTATAGATGGGATGGGTCAGATAGTAGTTTTTAAGGACAGAAACCACGGCGCTGCATAGGTGCGTCTTGCCAACTCCGAAATCTCCTTTGATAAGAACGCCGCTTCCTGTTGCCAGCGCCTCGACAAGGCGGCGCTTGACATGGCCAAGTCCAAATATTTCTGGGAATGCGTCCTCGTCTTTTTCAATCATCTCCCTGATTTGGCGAATAAACCGACCGCTGACGCTAAGCACACAGGGTGACGTTTTATTTAAGTCTATAAGATTCATTGATTCGTTTTTTACGTTCATTATAGCTTGTTTTTAACAGACACAGCAGTTTATTAGCAGCTATTATAACATTGCCGTACTGAAATTGCCATTACTTATGCAATTGTAATGCGTTGGCTTGGTTGAGTTTATCTAATATTCAATTGATGGAATTATCAGCAAGGCCGTTGTCAATGCCCAAAACTATAAGAAACTCTGCCCCGCCATCCACGTTTCTGGCCGTAAGGCTGCCGCCCATGTTTGTCTCAATTATTGTCTTAGACATATAAAGCCCAATTCCTGTGCCTTCCGCTGCCTTGGTGGTATAGTAGTTATCAAAGATTTTCTCTATCATATGTTGTGGAATGCCAACGCCGTTATCTGTTACGGAAACAATTAGCTTGCCATTTTCAGCGCTAATGGTTATTTCTATCAGCCCTTGAAGCAAAGGACTCTCTTTTCTTTTTGAGACGATGGCATCTCCTGCATTATTGAGAATGTTTAGAATGACTTGTTTAAACTCATTGGGATATCCAAATACTGCCGGCTCCACGTCGAGCTGCACCCTTACTGAAATATCCACGATGTTGGCCTTAAACAGATGCCCAAACATCAGAATAAGGTCATCTATAGCCGTTTTAACGTTGAATCTTGATTTTTCCTTAGATGGCTGGAAGAAATTTCTGAAATCACTAATTGTTTTTGACATAAACATTATCTGTCCAGTAGTTATATCAACAAGGTTGTTTATATAGTGCTCGTTAAGCTCACCGTAGTAATATGCATCCTTCAGATCTTGCACTGACAAGGATAATGCGTTCAGAGGCTGCTTCCATTGATGGGCTATCATGCCCAGCATCTCGCCCATCGCCGCCATCTTGCTTTGTTGAATCAATAACTGTTCATGCTGCCGTCTTTTTTGTGTTTCAACTGCCACCATTAATTCAAGATTTGTATTTAACTGCTTCAATTCCTCTTCCATTCTTTTACGGTCAGTGATGTCGGTAGCTATGCTGCACACGCCATACATTTGCCCTTTTGAGTCTATCATAGGAAACTTTATAGAAATATATGTGTGCAAGCCATCGTCATGCGGGACAATCTCCTCAAAATTTAAGGACTCCTTTTTTCTTGCCGCTTCCATATCGTTTGCCCTTAAATTATCTGCTAGTTCTTTTGGAAATATGTCATAGTCGGTCTTGCCAACAACGCCATCTTTGGTTACATGAAATAGCTGTTCATACCGGCTGTTAATAAACATGTATCTGCCTTCCATATTTTTGAGAAAAATAACGGCAGATGAGCTGTCTATTATTGATTGGAGTAGAACGCGAATTTCTTCTAGTTTTGTCTCTAAGTTTTTTCGCTCGGTGATGTCTTGCAATATTCCAATAATCCGAACAGGCTTACCCGCGTCATCCTTTACATTTCTACCTCGTACCCAAATCCAACGCTCCACATTATCAGTGCGATTAATGCGGCACTCAAACATCAAATCATGATCTTTGTCAACCGCATCTTGACAAACTGCTGCCACACGCGCCCGATCATCCGGATGTACATGCTCTATAAACAGCGGGAAAGTCCACTCAGGCAATAGCTCCTTATATCCAAAAATCTGGGCATGTTTTAGCGAACGACGCGCTGCTCCCGTTATTAAGTCCCTCTCCCAATCGCCTAATTCAGCTGCCTCAAGCGCCATATTGAGTTTGTTCTGGCTTTCTCGTAACGATTCCTCACTCATTTTACGTTTGCTTATCTCATCGTTCAATTCCAAATAAGTTTCTTTCAGATTTTTTGACATCATATTGAAACGGGCAATTAATTCACCGATCTCGTCATGAATATCATTAGGTACAAGATAATTGAGATCGCCGCCGGATATGGTTTCGATACCTTTTTGAACCCTTGTAAGGCCATTTATGATATCCCTGCCCAATTTGATAGAAACAAATCCAATAATCACTACTGACAGTCCCATCACAGATATAATTATTTTATGCAATCTATTGGTTAGCTCTATTTCTTCGCGATGCACAATGTCTCTTAGATATAACGCCTTCATTACGATAGAATAAGCCTGTAAAAACAACTGGCTGCTGACAATATTCCTTTGATTAATGAATTCCTGAGATTGTTGAGCGGACATAAAGAAAATATTATAATAGACTATGCACAGAGTTTTTATCTCTTTATGGTCTGCGGCTATATCGTTGACTATATCCAACTGAGGATGTTCCTTAAAGTCTAACTTAGAGAGCCAGCCGGCTATCAAGCTGCTGATAACCTCCAATTGATGTATGCCGCGCACTCTGCCATTTACTAATATATCGTTAGTAATAATTACGGTATCAAAGGTATTTTTTATCAGGCCGGTGACCGCCGCTTCCCGTTTTGATGACAGGTTATCGTAGAATGAATCCAATAAAAAAAGAGCGGTTACGACGGCCAATGCCAATACTGGCATTATCACTAATATCTGTATCTTCGTTTTAATAGTCACGATAGCTACTTAATTATGGTTATTGCGTAGGGTTTAATCTTTTTTAGAGCATTCAGATAAACGTAGTCCAGGTAGTTTGGCTCTGCGGCGCTATCCACAATTTTTTCATTAATTGCCCACTGAGTCTCATTTTCTAATAATTTAATGAGGTATTGGTCAAGGGTTAGCTCAAAATTATTCAAAACCCAGAGTTCCCGCATCATATCAGGGTCAGTCTTACAATAATCCGCAAGCAGCTCCTGAGATTTCACAGGCTCTTTTCTCATATACTGTTCCGCCCGGTAAAGGGCGGCCAAGACCCGTTCGACAATCTCAGGATTACCTCGGACATAGTCTTGTTTTGCAGTGAGGGCAAAGGTCTCGGTATAGATGCCCTCACCTTGAAAAAAAATTATTTTATCGGATAGATTTTTTAATATCTTCATCGCGTGACCCTGCCATGTCGCTACTGCGTCTACTTCTCCTTTGACTATTAAGTTCAGCATTTCATCCGGTTTTTTATCTATTATCTTAAGTTCACTGTATTTGACGTTATGAATAAGGCAAAGCAGATAAAGGAAATAATCCCCCGTCGTGCCTTTTGAAGAGGCTATCGTCTTTCCCTTAAGGTCGTTTATAGATGCTATCCCGCTGTCTTTTCGCGCTATCGCAACAGTTACTTTACTTGAATTTTGAATAGCAGACAGTATATATACCTTATCACCTTTTAAAATACTCATCATAAGCGGGGTTTCGCCTACAGCAGCAAAATCGGCTTTCCCCTCTATCATTGTTTTAAGAGCGGCCCTGCCAAAAGTATGTTGGATTATATCAACATCTAAACCCTCGTCCTTGAAGTAACCTTTTACAAATGCCATATTGACAAGAGCGGCCTGTAAGTCGCTGACGCTTGCAATAGTTACCTTTTTAGGGATTTTATTTTTAACCCCTGAATGGATTGAAAGAAGATACAGCGCCGCAGATACTGCCAGTGCTACAGCAATAGCATAAAGAAACACCTTTCTCCCAATGACGGCTGCCACAGTAACCCCTTAACGGCTAAAATACGCCTCTGCCTCAGCCGGAATAAATCAGCGCTGAGCGTTTCGCCCCTGCCTTTAGAATAACATAGAACATAATAAAAGTGTCAAGAGTCACGACGCTGGTTAGCCTAAATAATTCTAATGTTAGTATTAGATATTGACAAATAATGTTATATGTGTTATTGTATTAGCGTCGCATGCGGGCATCACCCGTAAATAAATCTTAACTTATCAAGGAGGCTGTACTATGACGTTTTATTTTATCACGCGTGTTAGAGACAGATGGATTCCCGGTTCAATCTCTGCCTTAAACGCGGCAGAGGCAAGAGCCAGCATTGAAAACTCCAAATACCCTGTCGTCGTTATCGAAAATTGTACGAAAAACTAGGAGGCAATCTCATGTATAAACTAACCTGTAAACGATGTAAAAACGTTGTGACCACATGGAATAACAGAGGCGGCAGGGGAAGCTGCTTTTGCCGCTGCGGCACCCCTCTCTACTATGCAGACGCCGTTTCCGTTGACTTACCTTAGCCCTATCACATTTTCGACAAAGTATCTCGGCATTTTATCTCCCGGATTGAAATCATGTATCGAGGCATTAAATGCCTCGGCGGCCTCTGTGGCGGCAAGCGCGTGAAGGGTTATCTTTCGTCCTGTGCCTGAACTTTCGTAATAGTCGCAGACGGCGCTTACATATTGCATAAGCAGGTCTCTCATCTGGTCGTGGTTTAAACGTCTGGCCTGGTCATCCAGCACTTCGCTTATGGCATTAATGGCGGCAGCGATAACCTGCAGGGCGGCCTTTACCTCTTTTACCGCCCGCGGGTCATAAACAGATAGAAGCGGCACTGCAATCCCCATACCCTCTAATTCTCTCAACATTATGCCGGTATAAATATCGAGAAATGTCATCAGAGCGGACGGCTCTGACAGCGTGATCTCATCATCAATATAACGCCCTATGAATTCGATATGTGCGGCTGCGTCAGCCGCCACAATTGCCGCCACTGTTTCCATGGTCTATTTACCTCCTGCCTTCGGTACTGCCGTAAGCTGCCTCCCTAATCCGGCTACAAGGCTATTTTTATACTCGCCGCCATTTGATTTTGATGTCTCCTCTATATCAACTATAACATTATTTTTCAGAAATAATACCCGTGAGGCATAGAGGCCGTTTGGCGTTGGCGGCGGCACCTCCCATCTCAATTTCTTTACGCCGGAAATAAATACTTTATGATAATCGTCCCCGCTAATCGTCCTGTCAAAACGGTTGGTTCTAACAGCCGCGATATAATCGTTGAAATAGATAGCAGCATTGTCTGCCGACTGAAACCGCGTAATCCTGACTGTTATCTTATTATCGCCATCGGCGTCGGAATATCTCCGCAGGCTCCAGTTGAAGGCGTGGCCGCAGGTGCTGAGCTTACAGTCCTCTTGTGAGGACGGGCTAATATTATCTATGACGGGATTGAAATCCCCGATATCGTAACTGGCGCGGCCTGCCGCCATGATTGGCGTTATGTCGGCCTTCTGCTCCGAGTAATCAAAGTATGGTATGTGGTCAAATATCATATATGAAACTGCGGCAATGAGCACGAACATGGAGGCAAGAAACTTGGCCTTGTACGGCTTCAATTGACTAACTCCTTTGCAGGGGCGAAATTTGGGTCAATTGACAGCGCCTTATTGAAATAGTCCTGCGCCACTTCAGCTCTGCCGCTTCTCATCAGCGTTAATCCCATTCCATAAACGGGGGCAGGGTCGTGAGGGTCAAGCGCTGCCGCCTTCGTAAAATATAGCGACGCCTCGTGCGCCATGTCCTTGTGAAGAAGGACAAAGCCGACGCTTACGTATGGTTTTTCGTATGCCGGTTTTATTGCGATGGATTTCTTGTAGTATGCAAGGGCCTCGTCCTCGTTTCCGGTGTTTAAATATGCCGAGCCGAGATTGTAATATGCTATAAAATTATCGTGCGTAGCGTCTGCCGCCCTGCCGAACAGGCTGATGTCATTGCGCCAGTATGCCGCCTGTCTGTGTGACACAATTGCGCAGGCTATTAGTATAGCTGCCGCCCCTATGGAAAGAATAACTTCACGCCTGTAAATGCCGCGCGTCTTTTCGCTTATAGCTGCGGTCACTGCGGTAAATACGCCTATCAGCGGCAGATACGTATATCTATCCGCCATAGACTGATAACCCACCTGGGCAAGCCCGGAAACTGGCAGAAGCAGCGCCAGATACCAAAACCATCCAACAAAAAAATACGGCATACGTTTGATAAAAACAATTGAGGCCGCCGTCACAGCAACGACAACCGCGGCAGAGCACACGGCCTGCGTGATATTAAGCGTATCGCTAAACACATAAATCGGCGATAACGACACAGGGACAAAGGTGTGATACAGGTACATGGCATAAGAGACGAAGGCATTGCCAAGCCTCTCTGAAAATGGAACCACATTAAAAAAATCATCTCTGTTCCAGCCCTTCTGAACCTGATATGTGAACGCTCCTGCAACGGCAGAAAGTAGAAACATAGGGATTTTCTCGATAACTATTCGCCTGTCAATTGTTCTTCCTAACGGCCAATAATCCATAAGCAAGAGCGCTGCGGGAAGCATAATGGCAATGGGTTTAGACAATAACGAGGCAATAAAACACAATAATACCGGTAAATACCGTAGATACGACGTTCTCTTTACGTAATATATATAAAACAACATCGTCCCTAACCAGAAAAACGCACTCAGCAGCCCCTTTCTTTCGGAAATCCACGCCGCCGTCTCCACATGCAAGGGATGCAGCGAAAACAATGCGGCAATAAAAGCGCTCTGCCATAACGAGCTGGTCATCAGTCGCAGCACACTAAACAGCAAGACCGTATTGGCGCTATGAATCAGGATATTGCTCATGTGATGTCCGCCCGGCCTAAGGCCGTAAATTGTTATGTCAAGCATGTGGGACAGCCATGCAAGCGGCATTACCGCCGTCCCTGTATATGGCGTGGTGAAGGCCCATATCACGCCTTTTTTTGTCAAACCATCATGTATATAAGGGTTTTCTACTACAAAGAGATTGTCGTCATAGTGTATGAAACGAAATTGCCCCGCCTCTGAAAACACGCCAAGCGTCATCATAAACAGGGCGGCGGAGATTATACTTGATCTTATCATCGTCATACGCCGTTGGCTGGGGTTTATTTCGTTATTGTTTCTACTATGGATATGTCTTTTTTTATCCATTCATTGACTATCGTCGCAACCTCGACGCCTTTTTGCTCTGCTAAGTTTATAAGCACTTCCATAATAGCCGGCTCTATGTAAATCGGTATATGCAACTGTGCATCAGGACGATAAAACTTACCTCTTTCACCGTTGGAAAATCATATTCTTTTTGCATTTATGTTTCATCCCGGTATTGTTTTGTTTCTTTGCCTGATGCCTTTCGCGCAGAGATTATCCTGACTCTGCAGCAGTTGGCATCCAACTGCTCATAGGTATGTACTACGACCAGCAAGATACCATTGATGTCAATTCCCATTGTAACCCATCTGTCCTCACGTTCATTACCCTCAGTGTCGAAGACAGATATCTGTCTCGGATCATAATAAACAGTGGATGCCTGTTCAAAGTCAACGCCATGTTTTTTTGGTTTGATTTTGCCTTATTTGGATCCCATTCAAAATAATAACGCACTCACTACCACTATCGAACTTCTATAGAATATTAGCAGAAAGTTATATTTCTGTCAACGACAATTAATATCTGGCTTCATATCAGGGTTTTGCCCCAGATATGCCCTTATCTCATTGACAAACTCATTGCCGTAGTGGTCAATCTTATACTGCCCTACGCCCGCAATAGACCATAGCCCTTCAATCGTCGTTGGATAGAATCTGCACATCTCATGGAGCGTCCTGTCAGAAAATACAATAGAGGGCGCAACATTCAACTCATCGGCAAAGGCGCGGCGCACCGTGCGAAGGCGCTCAAACAGCGCCTGGTCATAGTCTTCAAAGCGGCTGCCGACCTCTGTGCGCGATACCTTTTTTACTACTTCAGCCTTTATCTCAGGACGCATTTTTGCGGTAACGCTCTCCTTGCCAAATAACACCGACGTGCCACGCTTGGTTAGCTTAATAACAGGATATTTATCCCCTTCCTGCACAAGGAGTTCCTGACCAATCAGCTCGTCAAATATTGCCCGCCAGTAGTCCTTGTCCTTGTGCCTTCCGGCGCCAAATGGCTTAATCTTATCGTGCAGGAGTTCCAGCACGCGCTTTGTGGACTTGCCAAGTATGACGTCTATGACATGGAGGCGGCCAAAGCGCTGGCCGGTTCTCGATATCGCTGACAAGGCGGTTTGCGCGTCCTCTGTTATATCACGAAGTTCATATGAACCTACGCATACGTCGCATGTGCCGCAGTTTTGCGGTTCATACTGCTGTCCCAGGTAGTCAAGCAGTTGTCTCCTTCTGCATACATTTACGCTGGCATAGAGGATCATTCTCGTGAGTTTTGCCTCTGCGGCAGTGTACTCCGCCTCGTCCTCTATCTTATTGATGAAATATCTGATTTTGTGCGCATCGCCAGGGGCGTAGTACAGGATGCACTCAGAGGGTTCGCCGTCGCGCCCGGCACGTCCCGTCTCCTGATAATATCCCTCTATGTTTTTTGGCAGGTCTGCGTGTATTACAAAGCGCACATTGGATTTATCTATACCCATGCCAAAGGCGATTGTGGCCACAATGATATCGGCCTCGTCCTTGCTGAAGGCGTTTTGATTTGTCGTTCGCTCTACAGCTGTTAATCCTGCGTGATAGGGCAGGGCGCGAATGCCGTTTTTCTGAAGATAATTCGACAGGGTGACGACTGAATCACGCGTTGCCCGATATATTATCCCCGGCACGCCAGCATGTTCCATAATGTACTTATATATTTGTCTTTCAACGTCTATCTTTTTCTCCACCCTATAGAAAAGATTCCTCCGGTCAAACGACGCGCGCACCACATAGGGGGTGCGAAGTCCAAGTTTTTTTATTATGTCCTCTTGCACCTGTGCCGTTGCAGTTGCGGTAAACGCGGCAATAGGAATATCCCTGAAGTTACCGGCTATTGCGGCCAGACTCAAATAATCAGGCCGAAAATCATGTCCCCATTCAGAGATACAGTGCGCCTCGTCAATAGCGAACAATGCTATGGGAACGGCGCGCAAGGTCTCAAAAAAATGCGGCATCGCAAATCTCTCCGGAGCTATACTCACCTTCGACAGTCGTAATTAAACAAGGCTAAAATCCGTTGTAAAAACAAGC
>JAKOEO010000064.1:0-18199 GCA_022321325.1 Candidatus Magnetominusculus sp. LBB02
GAGCGGTATAAGTTTCCACTTTGGGCGGCTCCGGCCTCGGCGCAGCCGGTGGCGTCGCAGCCTCGGCAGGCGGCGTTTCAATCTCGGTAAGCCTCAGTTTTAGCTTTTCTATCTCCTTTTGATAATCACTAGCCTCTGCCATCATATCCTCCTTATTTGCCTGAAGTCATATATGTAAGTATCGTTTGCATTTAGTTAAAACTTATGTTATCTTAACTTGCTGTAAATATTAATGGTATTTTATCGGCGTTGTCAAGTAAAATATTTAAATATGACAGACGATTTGAGCTATAAACACGATGATAAAGCAAAATAATTCGCCAAATGACGACGTAATCCCGGTCAGCCATCATGGTGCGGTATCGGTTGAGGGCATTTCAGAAACGCCTCGCAAGGCCAAAAAGGCAGTAGTCGTCGGTCTGCCAAACAGCGGCAAGAGCCAGATATTTAATAATCTGACAGGGGAATACTCTATCGTTGCCAACTACCCGCTGTCTACCATTGTCGTAAAAAAAGGTCAGATGCGCGTTAGCGATGAGATATACGAGGTCTATGACACGCCCGGCCTCTACTGCCTGTTCATTCATTCAGAAGATGAGCTGGCGGTACGCGATTTGATATATCAGGAAAGACCGGATGTGCTTGTCCTCTGTATTGACGCCAACCTGATTAAGCAGTCTCTTGTGCTGGCAGCCGACCTTATAGAGCTTCAAATCCCTATGGTCATCGCCATAAACGCCATTGACGAGACCTCAAGAAAGGGTATGTGGATTGACTCGGCCACTCTGTCTCAAATCACCGGAGTGCCGGTGGTAGAATCCATAGCTATAAAAGGCATAGGGACGAACAAGCTCAAGGCAGCGATACAAAAGGCCCGCCCGGGCAGGCTTCCAATTCACTACGGCGATATGATGGCAAGGGGGATAGACACTGTTAATTCCCTGCTTCCAGATACCATTGCCTACAGGCATAAAACCGCGATATTATCACTTCTTAGCGACCCTTTCCTCGATAAATACTTGATGGATAATTGCTCTGATGACCAGTTCAAAAAGATACGTGAGGCGGTTGACGATGTACAGGGGGTTTTTAAGGGGAATCTTGCAAGGACAATAAACCATAAACGCGCAGAGTGGGTTGACAGCACTGCGGACAAGATAATCAAGAGGCAGGAGGCCTTCACGGGCAGGTTTTCTGAGACTATTGCAAGGATGTGCCGTTCTGTAATCTATGGCGTACCTATTTTGATGTCTATAATAGTTGCCACATACTTTCTTGTCGTAAACGTGGCTAACTGGATATCCACAGAGATGGAAAATATCTTTTGGGCGCCGGTGAGGGCGCGCCTTGATACGCTGATTACATATCCATTTTGGAATGATTTCTTTATTGGGCAGTACGGGGTCTTAACGCTTGGAGTTGCAGGGGCGGTGCTTACCGTCCTGCCTATACTTTCAGTATATTTCATTCTGTATAACATACTTGAGGATGTTGGCTATATTCCCAATCTAAGCGTACTTTCTAAGCGCGTGTTCGATAAGATTGGCCTTAGCGGGGCGTCCATTATGCCTATGGTGCTGGGATTTGGATGTAAGACAATGGCCACGCTGACGGCCAAATCCCTGACATCGCCTAAGGAGAGGTACATTACCATTTTCCTTATCGCGTTTGCCCTGCCGTGTGCCCCGCAAATCGGCCTGAATATGAGTCTTTTGGGCAAGGCGGGAATTAAGGCGTTTCTCATAACATTTGGTGTGCTTGCCGCGATAGAGGCAGCAGCCGGCCTCATCCTTAATAAAATAATAAAAGACGACGACAAGGACAGTTTTATTCAGGCGCTTCCCGCTATCAGGATGCCCAATCTCAATGCCGTACTCAAGAAGACCTTCTACCGCCTGTTCTGGTTTTTAGAGGAGGCTCTGCCTGCGTTTATGTATGCCTCGATTGCTATGTTTACGCTGGAAAAGACCGGTATATTAAAGATTATCAAGATATTATTTCAACCAATAGTTGAGGGTTTTCTGGGGCTGCCCTCTGAGATGGTTGACGCCCTCATTCTGGTAATAGCAAGGAGAGAGGCTGCTGCCGCCATAATAATAAAGATGTCTGACAATGGGCATTTGAATTTCATCCAGACCATTGTGGCCGTTGTCCTTAGCACAATGTTTGTCCCGTGCCTTGCCCATATAGGGATTATCGTAAAACACCAGGGTTGGAAGTCCACCGTGTGGATGGTAGTTTCTATAACGGTGATATCGGTGATTATTTCTGGAGTTTTAAACTGGCTGCTATACCTTATTTTCTAGTAACGGCAGCTATAATATAAATATCAATCGACCAGGAGGTCTTTCAGAATGAAAAACGCAATGGAGATAGATGAGTACCTTGAGGCCCTATGGCATATGAAAGAGGACGGCAAGGACTCAATGGCCGAGTTGAAGGCCGGAATAGGCGGCAGTTTTAGTCCGGATATCATCGCTGATTGTCTTTCTGAGCATCTTGCGACGGTTTCTGACGATGAGCAAACCGTGGTGCTGACTTTTAAGGGAGAGGAGCGCGCCAGACGCATAATACGCGCCCACAGGCTTGCCGAGAGGCTGCTCTTTGACGTAATGGGGATGACTAAGAATCTTGAAGAAGGGGCGTGCGAGTTTGAGCATGTGGTGACGCCTGCCCTTGTGGACAGCATATGCACGATGCTTGGTCACCCTAAGGAAAGCCCGCAAGGGCTGCCCATTCCTCCGGGGGATTGCTGCGACACTGCCGCAACCACGATAGAAAGCTCTGTAGTGCATCTGACTGAAATGGAAATAGGGCAGTCAGCCCGCGTTGCATACGTCAACTGCCGCAAGGACCATGAGCTTCACAGGTTAAACGGTCTTCAGATAAGGCCGGGCGTTACCGTAAAACTTCACCAGACATATCCATCCTTCGTTATCGAATGCGAGGGTTCTAACATTGCCCTTGACGAGCAGATTGCCAATAATATCTGCGTCTGGCGGGAAAAGAAATATGCGTCAAAACCCGACGAGCCTAAGGTGAAGAAAAAGCGTACCTTTTTTGGAAAAGGGCTGGGGTTGTTCAGTAAATGTAAGAAATGTTAACCAGATTACGAACCAGTTTACTGTCAGATTCGATCGGTGCTATTTGTCACGCCAGCACTGCTTGACAACCTGACGCCTGTTGAGATATTATAGGGTGAATATTATTTGCGGAGAGATATTAAGGTTTGATTAAACGCCTTCTGCTGCCTGTAATCATAGCGTTAATCGTTGTCGTTCCGGCCTTTGCAGTGCCGCCCGGCAAGGTGCTCAAATGGGAGTGCGAAGAGGGGACGGTTGTCTTTCAAGGCACTAAACATGCTGGTAAAGGCATTAAGTGCACGCAATGTCACCTTGAGATATTCAGGATGCGGCATGGGGTAACAAAGATGACGATGAAGGAGATGGCAGATGGGGCCTACTGCGGCGCATGCCACGACGGCAGGACATCATTCAGCACGTCTGAGGACAGAAATTGTTCAAAGTGCCACAAGAAGAATGAGCCGCCTACTGAACCTCTGATTGAGCCGAAATCTAAACATAAGACTAAACCCGAAGTCGAGCCGCAAGCTGAACCTCAAGTTGAGCCGACAGTAAAACCGCAAGTGGGGCCACAAGATGAGCCGCAATCTGAACCGCCAGTCGAGCCACAAGTCGAGCCGCAATCTGAACCGCAAATTGAACCAACGACGCAGCCGCAGGCTGAACCGGAAATTAAGCCAAAATCTAAAGTGCAAGCTGAATCAAAGGCCAAAGCCGCGGGTAAGTCAAAGACCAAGGCAAAAAGTAAGGCAAAAAGTAAGGCAAAAAACGAATCTAAGGCCAAAACTAAGGGTAAGGCAAAAACCACCGGGTCAAAGACTAAAGCAAAAACTGAATCAAAGGCTAAGGTCAAGGCCGGGACAAAGGCTAAGGACAAGACTGAATCAAAGGGCAGGGACAAGACCGGGGCGAAGGCTAAAGCTGAGTAAGCCAGCCACGGTATTTGTCAACCTTGCCGTGGACTGTGTCAAAGAATACGTTTTGGAGCTTTGTAGTTATCTCGCCGGGTTTGCCTTTGCCGATTTTGCGGTTGTCCACCTCTACGATTGGCGTGATTTCAGCCGCGGTGCCGGTGAAAAATGCCTCATCGGCGATGTATAGCTCATCTCTTGTAAACCTTGTCTCAATAACTTCTAACCCGTTGTCGGCGGCAAATGTCATGACAGTGTCTCTGGTGATGCCTTCGAGGATGGATGTAAGCGGCGTCGTTTTTAACTTGCCGTGCCTGACAATAAAAATGTTTTCACCGGAGCCTTCGGCCACATAACCATCTGCGTCAAGCATCAGCGCCTCGGCAAAGCCCATCGTAATTGCCTCTTTTTTGGCAAGCTGCGAATTAATGTAATAACCGGATACCTTACCTCTGGACATATTTGAATTGACATGATTTCTGATAAATGACGAGACTTTCACGCGTATTCCGTTTTGTATGGCATCTTTGCCGAGATAAGAAGCCCCCCATGGATAAGCGGCCACTGTCACCCGTATGGGGTTGTTCTTAGGGTATAGGCCAATCATTCCATAGCCAATATAGACAAATGGACGAATATAGCATTCTTCAAGCCTGTTAATCTTTACGCAATCAACAATGGCGTTAACTATCTGTTCTCTTGTGAAGGGTATATGCATCTGAAATATATGGGCAGAGTCAAACAGCCTGTCCACATGTTCTTTGAGCCTGAACACAGCCGGACCCTCCGCCGTAGAGTAAGTGCGAATCCCCTCAAACACGCCAAGCCCATAGTGAAGCGTGTGCGTCATAACATGAACGGTCGCGTCGTCCCAGTTGACAAACTCGCCGTCCATCCATATCTTTTCAGTCTTTTCTATCACATCTATTTTATACCAGCAATCGTATGTTTGTGTCAAGGGCTAATAATAAGTTTTTTAAAATAGCCCATAAACAGCGGCACGTCAGAGTACGGCGATAAATCCCCCGCCGTGACTCATTTGCCAATCAGCTTTTTGACGGCGCTATGAAACAGCTGCCATGTTGAACTATCATACCACAGGCTGCAGTTATTAAATGAGACCTCTGGATGAGGTCCTGTCAAAAACACCTTTCCGCCGCCGTAGTTAAACATTATCATTGCCGGCTGGCTGTTGCTGCCCGCGCCCCCTTTATATCTTCCTACCACTGTGATATTTTGACTGCTGTCAAATGGTACAAAAAACGGTCCGCCAAAGTACAATATATTCAGCGTTGGGCTGACATCCGGAAAGACTGAGGTATCTATGGAGACTGTTGTCATAGCCGCCGATTGCGTTATTGCAGTCGAACAGCCCGTTGGGACGTTCCAGCCGATTATCTCAAAAATAGTGCCTATGCCGTAGCCGTTAAATAACTTCAGCGGGTAGTCGTAGTAGTTAGTGTAGCTTTGCACCTGTTCGCGCCAAAGCGTTGCACTTGCAGCGAAATAGGCCCCCGCGCATATGCCCAGATAACCGCCGCCGTTGTTTACGAAACTCCTGATGTTGTTAAATCCCTGCGTTGAGACATATGTGTTATATCCGCCCGCCCATCCACCTCCGAATATAATCATCCTATAGAGGGAGTTGAGGTTGGCCGCGGCATTAAGCTGGTCTGGCGTAATATCTTCGTATGTATAGCCATAGTAGGACAACGCCGCTTTTATAGCGGTAAGCCCCTGAGGCCATGCCCCGCCGTACTGATATGCGGTATCGTTGTATATGGCCACGTCAGCGCCGCTTAACGGCCATGCCTTTGCCGTGGAAAACGTGACAAGCAGTAATACGGCTGAAAATAGGACTAAGCGTCTGCCGGCTGCCTTTAAAAATAGCATATTCTTTCCTCCTGCTTCAGCTTATTATTTAATTATAAAGTAACGGATTCGGATATATTTAGTCAATTCGTCTTTGAAATATTATCTCAAGTATCAATTGAAATATCATAGCCTGATAGTGTGTTAATACAAGATAATCTCTCTATAAGCCCTTTGTCGTCAAAGCGGCCATACGCCTGCGAGTAGCCGTATAGGCGCAGAGTCCTCCGCCCGTCGTCTATTGACCACTTGCCACCGCCTGCGACACTCCATTGTTTGTCATAAATTTCAAAGAACTTATGTTCGTTGTCGTAGAGGCCGTCAACAGACTTTTGCTTACAGAACAGTCTGACAATATCTGCGTGATAGGAGCAGAGGCCCTTTGGCGAGAGAACTATAAATTCACCGCTTTTGGCGTCTATCATCTGAACAAACTTTCCCGAACGCTCTGGAGGCGGAGGCTCCTTCAACTGAGTCCTGTAATAGTAGTCGCTATAGTCTATGAATTCCATGTCGTACTTATAATAATCGAACAGCGGGGCTTCGTCAAGATGTCCCTTTTTTTGACAGAATGTTGCCCATTGCTTGATTGTAACCGGCCTTATGTTATATAGTATTAGCATAACCAAACTCCAAAGAATAAAATTGGTACGCGGGAGGCTAAAATGGATAGGGTTCCTATGACGCCGGATGGTTTTAAGAAGCTAAGCGAGGAACTTGACAGATTAATAAAGGAGGAACGCCCACAGAATATTAAAGATATTGCCACCGCAAGGGCGCATGGCGACCTCTCGGAAAACGCCGAGTACGCGGCAGCCAGAGAAAAACAATCCTTCCTCGAGGGTAGAATCTCAGAGCTGCAATCAAAAATCGCAATGGCTCAGGTGATTGACCCGACTAAGATAAAAGGCAGCAAGTGCTCCTTTGGCGCCAAAGTAAAAGTCTTTGACCTCGATACTGACGAGGAGAAACTGTTCTTTCTTGTAGGCCCGGACGAGGCCGACGTCAAAACCGGAAAGATCTCCGTATCCTCTCCAGTGGGCAAGGCCCTGCTTGGAAAGATTGTAGGCGATGAGGTCATAATCAAGGCCCCCGCAAGAACCTTCTCTTATGAAGTGATGGAAATTATTTTTGAATAGATTTTTCTCGGCAGATATCATCAGAAACTTTCAATCTCAGGAGAGCCGGAATTTTATTCTGGAAGTCAGGCCCCACGCCGCCCTTGGCTCGGCGCTGCCCGGCCAATTTTTCATGCTTAAACAGGCCGGTGCCGTTGACCCTCTGCTTATGAGGCCGTTTAGCCTTGCCGATTTTATACCGCCTAATGAGAATAACCCAAACGGCTCGCTCATGTTTGTCATTCATGCCATAGGCAGGGGCACTAATATCCTCAGACGCCTTCCCAAGGGGACTCTGTTAACTGTCATAGGCCCTGTTGGGGCAGGGTTTCCACCTGTTTCAGAGGGTGAGACGCTTATTATTGTGGCCGGCGGTATAGGGATTGCGTCGGTCTTTGGGCTTATCTTCAAGTATCCCGGCGTACCGCTATTTTACGGCGTCAGGACTAAGGAGCTGATGATTGACTCCGGCCTGCTGAATTATCCTCAGGATAAACTTCACATTGCAAGCGACGACGGCTCTGTTGGAGATGAGGGCAGCGTTTTAGATTTATTGGAAAGGTATCTCGAAAGAGACGGGGCCATTCATAGCGGCGGCAGGTTAAAGATTTACGCCTGCGGCCCGCATTCTATGTACAAGGCAATGGCCAAAATGGCGCTTGACGCCGATGTATATGTGTCTCTGGAGACTCCTATGGCCTGCGGCGTGGGGACATGCCTGGGATGCGCCGTGGAAACTGTCGGCGGCCTTCAGATGGTCTGTAAGGACGGGCCTGTGTTTAATCTAAAAGATATCTTGTTGGACGGGTAGGGGGCAATGAATCTTTCTGTTGATATTGGCGGCCTCAGGCTGAAAAATCCTGTTGTGACGGCCTCCGGCACGTTTGCCTATGGCGTGGAGTATGCGGAGTTTCTTGACCTGAACCAGATTGGTGCGATTACTGTCAAAGGGCTTTCAACAAGGCCGTCAAAGGGCAATCGCCCGGGACGCGTGTGGGAGACGCCGTGCGGGATGTTAAACGCCATTGGCCTGCAAAACATAGGCATTGACGCCTTTATAAAGGACAAGCTGCCGGAACTAAAAAAATACGATACAAAAATAATAGCGAATTTCTATGGCGATACCATAGAGGAATACGCCGAGGCCGCCGCGGCTTTGAGCGCCGCAGATGGCATACATGCCCTTGAGATGAACATCTCATGCCCGAATAAACAGGCCGGTTGGCTTGCCTTTGGCACTGACCCTGCATTAACTCAAAAGGTGGTGGCAGCCGCACGGGGGGCAACTAAACTGCCATTAATAGTAAAACTATCGCCAAACGTAACCTCCATAGCAGACATGGCCAGGGCGGCGGTTGACGGCGGGGCGGACGCCCTCTCCGTAGTTAACACTATAACTGGCATGGCAATAGACATAGAGAGCCGCCGCCCACGCCTTTCAAATATTGTCGGGGGGCTCTCAGGGCCTGCCATAAGGCCGATTGCCCTGCGTATGGTTTATGAGGCGGCAAGGGCTGTGAAAGTGCCCGTAATTGGCATGGGCGGGATAATGACAGGGGCAGACGCCATTGAGTTCATGCTTGCCGGGGCGTCGGCCATTGCCGTGGGTACGGTGAACTTTGTAAACCCTGCCGCCGCGGTCGAAATCCTTGAAGGCATCAAACAATATATGGCAGGGCATTCCATAGACGATATAAACTCGCTGGTAGGAGGGATGATATGTTAATAGCAACTCTGCTGACGGATTTTGGCATGGTAAATACATTCGTTGCCCAGATGAAGGGCGTAATGTTATCGTTCAATCCGGAGATTAACATAGTAGACATTACTCATTCTATTGAGCCATATAACATCAGGCACGGGGCTATTGCCCTTGGGATGAGCTATAAATATTTCCCTGTGGGGACTACTCACATAGCGGTAGTTGACCCCGGCGTAGGTTCAAGCCGCCGCGGCATTGTTGTGGCTGCCGGAGGCAATATCTTCGTAGGTCCTGATAACGGGATTTTCAGCGTCATATATGCAGAGAATAAGGCCACGGTCTATCATATAACTGATAAGCGCTGCTATCGCAATCCAACCGGGGCTACATTTCATGGGCGAGATGTGTTTGCCCCTACGGCGGGGTTGATTTCCAAGGGAATGCCGCCTGATGAGGTGGGCCCTGCCATAAGCGATTTCAATTCATTTGAGATAACCCCGCCCTCAAAAATAGACGGCAATAAGATAATGGGCGAAGTCCTCTACATAGACAGATTTGGAAATATCATAACAAACATCACAGCGGCATTTATCACCGGCTGCGGCTTCAAATTACAGGGACGCCTTATTGCGCTTAAAGAAAGTTATGCGGCGGGCATAAACGGCCACCTTCACGCTATCATAAACAGCGACGGCTATCTGGAGCTTTTTGTCAAACAGGGAAGCGCCATGGCGATGGCTGCAGATGACAAGGCAGTGCGCGCGGGCGATAAGATTACAATAGAGCTATCTGGCTAACCCGGCCATTTACAGCCGGTAGCTTCCCATGATTATCGAACGTATAAGAATTTTGCGCGCCTTTTCCTGATTAGGATACTGTAAGGCCATGGGGTTGCCGCTATGCGTACGAAAATAGAGAAATCCCTGTTCAACGTATTGATGAAGGGCTGCAATCTTTCCGTAATTGATGTAAAACGCTGCAATATTAAATAAAACTGCCGCAGATACAATCACGCGAAACAATTTCTCTATCAGAGCGCTGTCAGTTGTCTCGATTAGGGCAATGTAGGCACAGGCGCAAAAGACCGCCGACATAATCACATATCGCGTTGAGACGGCATTGCCAATGCCAATGCCGCATCTGCCCGCTGCCGTTAGCGCCTCAGATAAGACAATGAACACAAGGAATGAATAAATCACCGGATTTTTCAGGTAATATCCCTTTATCGTAAGATAAGCGAAAAACGCGGTCAATATCAACCCCATCATCAATGGCATGACCAGCATTGGTAAGAAAACGCTTGCATCAGGCGGTATGTATATTGTCAAAGTAGGCAGGTAGACTAATATGTTTCCAAGCAAGACGATAAGATGAAGAGCCGCTGAGCCGGGCCTTGCAAGAAGCGTTTTGACAATATCCGAATGGTCTGGCGGCTGGACATAGCCATAAAGATACGCAAGCGCTGTCAATAACATCAACGAAAGCCATACTGCCAGAGACCTGAATTTTCTCTGAATGAACAGCGTCAACGCCCCCGCAATAAAGCTCAATATGCCGCTGCCGCTTGTAAATGCGGCAATAACGGCAAATGCCGAGGCCGCTATAAAATTCTTATAACCGTCTTTTGACATAAAATAAAGCGATAAAAAGGCAAACAACAGCACATAGAAGTTCTGAATGGCGGCCATCGCAAAAAATATCGTTCCAAAACACTGCGGCTCAAACAATATGAACACGACAGGGCTAAACCAGACCAGACTGCGTTTATTATGAGCTTTAAATATAACTGCCAATATGCCAATAAGGGCGAGATTGCCGGCTATTATAAGTACCTTGAAATTAACCGTGTTCATAATATAATAATTGGCCAGGACGAAAAGCCGTGTAAGGACAATCCTGTGTTCGTTATGCTGCAAGAAAATCAGGGCAATTTTGTCATTGAAAGTCCTGGCGGAGATGAAATCGTTTAAAAAGCCAAGCACGGCGTCAAAATCGTCAGATATTGGGGCATTGCTGCTATATCTTAGCAGGGTAAGATAGTAAAACCCCACTGACAGCGCTGCCAGTGAATAGATGATAAAACCCATAGTCTTATCATCGCGGAGGGTTTTCACTGAAATTGGAGTTTCAGGCATGAGACCGGCGCGAAGGTCTTTCTGTGTATTTCGCATGGGCCGTATAGATTTATCATCTGAACATGTTCTTTGGTTCCGTACCCCTTGTGGGCGCCGAAATTGTACAGGGGATATTTATTGTGAAAGCCGTCCATGATGGCGTCGCGCAGGTGTTTTGCGATGATTGAGGCTGCGGCAATGGAGGCGCTCTTAGCGTCGCCCTTTATGATAGACGCCTGATTTATAGCAACGCCGGACAGTTTAACGGCGTCTATGAGCAGCATATCGGGGCGTGTGCAAAGATCTGCGACTGCCGTTGACATAGCAAGCCTTGTGGCATTTAATATATTAGTCCTGTCTATCTCGTCTGCGCCCACAACGCCTACGCCGACAGATACAGCGCTATAGAGGATCTCATAGAACAGGCGCTTTCTTTTGGCCGCGGTGAGTTTCTTTGAGTCATCCACGCCGTCAATCATAACGGCAGGGTCAAGGGCCACCGCCGCCGCCACAACCGGTCCTGCCAGAGGCCCTCTTCCGGCTTCGTCAACTCCTGCGATTACCCCGCACCCTGCCTTGCGATATTGCTCATCGAAGGCATAGAGGGCCGCCGTCATACTGCCGGCTTTTTGATTTCGCGCGCCTTTTCCTTTATCTTGGCGTCTTTGCCTTTCTTATGCCTTATGTAATAGAGTTTGGCCTTTCTGACGTCGCCTCTTCTTACAAGGTCAATCTGCTTAATTATTGGCGAATGAATCGGGAAAATCCTCTCCACGCCAACGCCAAACGATACCTTTCTTATTGTAACCATTTCGCGCACGCCGGCCCCCTTGCGCGCTATCACTATTCCCTCGTAAGGCTGTATCCTTTCCTTGTCGCCCTCAACGACACGCACATGAACCTTCAGCGTGTCGCCTATGTTAAAGACGGGGATTTCCTTTCTGAAATTTTCCTCAAGCGCTGTTACCAAATTCATACTTCCTCCTTAAGCTGTTCCAAGATTTTATAATCTTCTTCTGTAAGTCTTGCCTCATCTATCAGGTCAGGCCTCTTTATCATCGTCCTCATTAAGGACTGCCGCCTTCGCCACTTCGTTATCTCCTTGTGGTTGCCGGACATTAATACCTCCGGCACCCTTTCGCCCATGAACTCTGCCGGGCGCGTAAAGTGCGGGTAATCCAGAAGGCCGGAGCTAAAGGATTCCTCCTGGCTTGACCGTACATCGCCCAGCACACCGGGCAACAGCCGTGCCACCGCGTCTATTATAACTAAAACAGGGAGTTCTCCGCCAGTCAATATGAAATCCCCTATGGAGATTTCCTCGTCAACCAAGCCGTTAATCCTCTCATCCACACCCTCATACCTGCCGCAAATAAGGACAACCCCGTCCTTTTTCTGAGACAACTCATAAGCCTTTGCCTGGTTAAAGACAGCGCCCTCTGGAGACAGCAGCACCGTGTGCTTTTGGCGGCTCTGTACGTGGGAGAGGGCATTATATAACGGCTCTATCTTCATAACCATTCCCGGCCCGCCGCCAAACGGGTAGTCATCCACAGTCAGATGCCTGTCCTGTGAAAAGTCCCGTATATTTGTCACCTCCACTTCTATGAGACCGCGCTCTATCGCCCTTTTAATGATGCTTTCAGCACAGTAGAAGCCGATCATTTTGGGAAATATCGTCAGCACATCGAATCTCATTCTATAAAAGGCCCTCTATGACATTAATCTTTATATAACCGCCGACGATATTTATTTCTTTTATCACGTCGGCAATGGCCGGTATAAGGCACTCCCTCTCAGCGTATTGCATCACATAGACATCGTTTGCCGGAAACGACAATACGTCAGACACCTTGCCAAGGGCCTCTCCAGAGGCGGCTATAACATCGAGGCCGATTATATCTTCTATATAGTACTGACCATCCTCAAGCGGAGGCATTTCAACCCCTTCGGCCTCCATCGTCATGTTGTTATATAGGGCTGCCTCTTCCGGCGTGTCAATGCCGTCAAATTTCAGAATTACGCAGTCATGCCTGAATGTCTTTGAGGCTATGTTAAGCGCAGCACCGCCCGATAACACGACGGCGTTTACGGGCATAAACATCCCCTCAGACATATCGGCAGCAAGCACCGCCTTCATCTGTCCTTTGACTCCCCATGGTTTTAAAAGTTTTCCGATTTGCATTTTATAATCAAAAACTGACAAAGGGACACACGCCTCTAAAACGCTGTCCCTTCAGGACATCCCTTTGCAGTCCCGCTGCCGGTGTATTATTCGAGTATCTCTAAGCTGGCGCGTTTGCCTATTTTTGTCCCAGCCGCCGACAAGATTGTCCTCATTGCCCTGGCTGTGTTGCCTTGTTTGCCAATCACCTTGCCGAGGTCGTTTGAGGCCACGCGAAGCTCAAAGATCGTAGTCTTCTCGCCGTCTACTTCCTTTACGCTGACATCATCCGGCTTATCAACAAGCGCCCGTGCCATAACTTCCACCAAGTTTTTCATCATGGAACACCTCCGGCTTAGTTAGGCCGTTTGAAGCTGTAAGCCGGCCTTTTCTAATAGTTTTTTTGCTGTATCGGTGGGTTGAGCACCGCATCCAAGCCATTTTTTTGCCTTTTCAAGGTCAATCTTGATTTCTGAAGGTTCTGTCAACGGGTTATAGCTTCCAATTATCTCAAGAAACCTGCCGTCTCTCCTTTCCCTTGAATCAGCCACGATTACTCTATAAAAAGGCCTTTTGTGCGAACCCATGCGAGTTAGTCTTATCTTTACCACTGTAGTCCCTCCATATGTGTTATTGTAATATAATCTTCTTATTATGTAAAGGCAATTCTTTGCACTTTCTCAGAATGGCATTATATCGGGCATCTTAAAACCCTTTTTGTTTTTGAATACTTTCATCATCTTTTTCATGTCCTTGTACTGTTTCAGGAGGCGGTTAATGTCAGCAACGGTAGTGCCGCTTCCCGCCGAGATGCGCAGCTTTCTGCTGCCGTTTAATATTTGAGGGTTATTGCGTTCCTTCTTTGTCATCGAGGAAATCATAGCCTCTACCTTGATGAACTGGCTCTCATCCACCTCCACGCCCTTCATGCGGTTAAAGCCGGGGATCATGTTCAGGAGGTTTTGTATCGGCCCCATGGAACGAATTTTCTTTAGCTGCTCTTTTAGGTCATCAAGCGTAAAGGAATCTGTGGTAAGTTTGTTCTGCAGCATTTGGGCTTCTTTGTCGTCAAATGACTGCTGCGCCTTCTCGATAAAGCTAAGCACATCGCCCATGCCCAAAATTCTGGATGCCGCGCGTTCCGGATGAAACGGCTCAAGCATCTCTATCTTTTCGCCCGTGCCTATAAACTTAATTGGCCTGCCTGTAACTTCCCTTATTGACAGGGCGGCGCCGCCTCTGGCGTCGCCGTCCATCTTTGTCAGTATAATCCCGTCTATTCCGATTCGTTCGTTGAATGTCCTTGCGATATTTACGGCGTCTTGGCCGGTCATCGCATCGGCGACAAAGATAATTTCGTCGGGATTGACGGCGTCTTTGACGGACTTTAGCTCATTCATTAAGTCCTCGGCAACGTGAAGGCGGCCTGCAGTGTCAAGGATTATGATATCGCGCGCCTGTTTCTTTGCCTCGCTAACCGCGTTTTTACAAACTACCGCCGGATTTTTATCTTCCTTCGAGAAAAATACCGGCACATCTATCTGCCTGCCCAGAGTTATGAGCTGATCAATTGCAGCCGGGCGCTGAAGGTCTGCGGCGGCCATCATCGGACGCCTGCCGTTTGCCTTAAAATGCCTGGCCAGCTTTGCCGAGGTAGTCGTCTTACCGGAGCCGTGAAGGCCGGTCATCATAATAACCGTAGGGGGATTGGGGGATAACCGTATCTTCTCGTTTTCAGACCCAAGCAGGGCGCACAGCTCATCGTTGACGATTTTGATAACCTGCTGACCTGGAGTCAGGCTTTCCATGACCCCCGTGCCGAGCGATTTCTCTTTTACCCTGTCAACGAATCCTTTGACGACCTTGAAATTAACGTCGGCCTCAAGCAGGGCAAAACGAATCTCCCTCATCGCCGCGTCAATGTCGTCTTTTACCAGAACGCCTTTGCCTTTTAACTTCTTGAAAACGGATTCGAGCTTTTCGCTTAGCGAATTAAACACTTACATTAACTCCAGGGGGCAGCCGTCAGCCTAAATGCGCGTCTATCTTTTCTTTCAGCTGATTCTTTGGCACTGCTCCAACAAGCTGGTCTATCTTTTCGCCATGTTTGAAAAGCATGAGCGTTGGAATGCCCATTATCTTGTATTTACTTGCGATGTCGGGATTTTCATCAGTATTGAGTTTCAGGACTTTCAGCTTTCCCGCATATTCCTTTGCTATATCTTCCACAATAGGGGCAACCATCCTGCACGGTCCGCACCACACAGCCCAAAAATCAACCAGCACCAACTCCTTAGCGCCTAATACCTCAGCAGTCCAGTTCGCCGCCGTTGCGTTCATTACTCCCTCTGCCATAAGAAAACCCTCCGTTGACTTTTATTTCACCAATAACAGCACTCTTCTGATTATATTGCTTAATGAATTCTTTTGTCAATACATCTGGGTCTAATCATCACCATTGACAGTATAAAAGAATTTCTGTTATTTTTACGAGATGAGATTATTTATCACTGTATCGGCGAGTATCTTAATCTTTGCCTCAGCCGCATACTGTTTTGATGTTACCGGTTTGCAGCCGACCCAGCCAAATGGGGTATTTTCAACATTTTCAACTTCTACCAATCCGGCAGGCGTATTTGCCGCTCAGTTTGAATTGCAGCATTCTGTTGATCCGACTTCCTATCAGGTCAATGCCTCTTTTTCCTGCGCCATCGCCGACTCGGTAGAGTTTAGCGCCACAATGCCATATCATTTGAAGACCGGCAACTCGGGATTTGAGGATGTGGCAATGGGGATAAAAGACAGACTCATCGAAGAGGGCGAATACTCTCCTTCTATTGCAGCCCTTGTATCAGGTTCAGCACCGTCTGGCAGGGATGTCATATCAACAAACGGCAGAGTCGGAGGCGGCCTGATTATGTCAAAGAAAGTCGGCCCGTTTAAGACCAGCGTCAACGCGCTTATCTACGCCCCGTTTCGGCGTACGCAGGGGACAGAGGTTGATTTTATGCTTGGAGCAGAGCTTCCCGCAGCTAACAATCTCAGCATTCTCACAGAGATTGAAACAAAAAAAAGCAACGACATAAACAAATTCGACTACTGGGACTGGAAAATAGGCTATCGTTTCAGGCCGCTTGATTTTCTTTATACAACGCTGTCTGCAGGCTATGGGTTTAAGACGCGCTTCCCTGACTTTCATGTTTTCCTTTCATTTACCTTAATAACGCCGCCCGCTGATAAAATTCTGAAATATATATATGAAGAGGAGAAGGACTAGGCGTGTTTGACATAGGATTACAGGAAATAGTGCTGATATTTGTAATCGCCCTGATTGTGTACGGGCCTAAGGACCTGCCTGAGCTTGGCAGAAAGGTGGGCAGATATATCTTCATGTTTAAGAGAATGATTAACGATGTGAAACGGCAGATGGACGCAGAACTCTACGAATACACAGAGCCGATTAAGACTGAAATGGAAAAGATAAGCATAGAGGCATCAGCATCTTCAAAACCGCAGTCTGACGTAACTCAGGAAGCCCCCGCTTCCGAAGCTTCTAAGGCAGTAAGCCCTGCCCCTGAAACATCTGCTGCGGTTAATCCTGCTGCGCCAACATCGGAGAGCCGCCACAATGACGCCTGAGTCGGCCGAGCACGATAAGATGTCTTTGATGGAACACCTGGGCGAGCTCAGGAAGCGGATTATTATTTGCGTTGTGGCAGTGCTCGCGCTGTTCATCCTGACTTTTAATTATTCAGAGGTGATTTTAAAGGCTCTGATCATGCCTATCGAAAATAAGATGGTCTTCAGTTTTCATTATCCCTTTGTTGGATTTGAGCCAAGCGGCATAAAGCAAAAGACGCTGGTATTTACAGAGCCGTCTGAGGCATTTTGGATGCACTGCAAGATTGCCCTTATGGCCGCCATAGTGATGGCTCTGCCCGTGGTATTGTCACAGATATGGCTGTTTATAGAGCCTGGGCTTATAGAGAGGGAAAAGAAGTTCATTCTGCCGTTTGTTACCGGTGGGACGGTGTTGTTTCTTATTGGGGCGTTGTTCTGTTATTACGTGATATTGCCGTTTGCGCTGGGGTTTTTGATGACGTATAAGACGGAGAATCTGACGCCGATGATCTCGGTGGGCAACTATGTGAATTTCACGATGAAATTCTTACTGGCCTTCGGGGCCATATTCGAACTTCCAATATTGCTTTTAGTTCTGACCAAAATGGGACTGGTAACCCCTCAAAAATTGGCCAAAATCAGGAGGCACGTAATTGTGGCGGCGTTTATCATAGCCGGTGTTGTATCGCCTACCCCCGATGCCTTTAATCAAACCCTCATGGCCGTCCCAATAATCATACTGTACGAGGTAGGCATACTGGCCTCGAGATTAATCAAAAAACAGGACGCAGCCACTGACTCTACAGACCTGACAGAGCTGAAGTAGAGCTACAGTTATTAACTTTGCCTTTCTATTTGTTCGATTATAGCGATGAGGTCACCACGGCGAAATGTTGCCGACAGCAGCTGAAGAGACGGTGCCTCCCTGTAGAATGTGTTCAATGCCTCATCTATAACTTTTACGGCACGGCTGAAATACTGCTCAGCTCTATCTTCAAATATCTGTTTAGCTTCATTAAAATTATTATGTGTTAGTTTCCCAATATCAATTTGTAAGTCTGCTAACAGATATTTTCCAATCTGCATGGCAATGAAGCACGATGCGTAGCTGACAAATTGTGGCGCATCTTCTGGCGGTCTTCTCCTTTTATTCTCAGCGAAACGATATATAAGCGTTGCAATAATTACCTGTGCGCCTGTTAGCTCATTAGTGAAAATCTTGCTATATAATTGCCCAAAATGCTCTCTCGTTAAAAATTTAGCCCTCTGTGGAGTACTCCTCCAAACAGACAAAATGGCCTCAGCGGCTATAGCTGACGTTATGTCATCTCCTTTTTTTTCTTTTTTATCCATCCTCTTTCTTTGATAGGTGTATCCCATCTGACTAATATCAATCTCAAGGCGCTGTTGAATTGCGTCATTAGATCTTAAATCACGCAAGTCAACGGGATTCTGACTATTAGTTGCAAAGGTAATGCGTGTAATAAGCTCAACATTGTCGCTTGGAAGTTGATAAAGTCTGACCAGAACGAAAGCATCGTTACTATACTGTTTATTGGATTGGGTGCCTAAGGTTCTGTGGATGGTAATGCATGTTTGTCCGCCATTGATTAT
>JAKOEO010000064.1:18209-19381 GCA_022321325.1 Candidatus Magnetominusculus sp. LBB02
ATTGGGTGCCTAAGGTTCTGTGGATGGTAATGCATGTTTGTCCGCCATTGATTATATGCAAATTATCTACTCTTACTCTGAAATCACCGCCTTGCAACGCATTATATGAAAATTTATCACAGGTTAAGGTAATTCCGTTATTATAAAAATAAAAATTATTTCTATCGTCATCTTTTATCAACGTTTCCCTTATTGCCTCATTAACTCTGTTGCCTTTGAGACCAAGATAGCGGCGTATATTGCGATCTAACATGCGTAGTCCATGTCTTTGCACTAAATCATGGATCTCTGATACGGCAACTCTGCCAATCAACACCCGGACAAACTCTAAATCTTCAACTGTGGCTTTTCCAGTAAATTGAATAAAGTCATCTATTCCCTTTGGTCTTTGAAAAATACTAACAAGGGTATCGTGGTTGACATGCTCCCAGCTGACCTGCTCTCCAAAGGCCGCTCTCTCAATATGTTCATCACCGGCTGCATTCCATCTAATGCCATTATTGCAGGCATACACCCTCACATTTGGAATCAGGCCGTCACTGACCAGTGAACGGATTTCCTCCATCTTTTTCATTAAACGAGGGTTGATTTCTTTGACAGTCGAATGTGGGTCGAAAAGATATTTGATGGCGTTGACAAGTTTTAAGATTCCAGTTTCTGCGAAATTACTGTTTGCACTAAATTCTTTATCTTTTTTGTATTTCCCTTGAAAAAGGCTTATATCAAATTCGCCATCAAGCACTTCGGACATATATAACGCGTCTATTCCAAACTCCCCGCCACCCTCGGTAAGACAATCAAATGTCTCTTCGTCGGATAAATCAAGCACGGTACTGACACATAGGTAAACAAAGGCAAGTGATTTTAGTTTGTCCTCATCATTTTTAATACTCAACACTTCCCTTGCGCGGTCTCTAATCTTTTCACAAACCGATACAAGATTTTGATCTATGATGGCCGAGTTTACATCCACCGTCATCTCCTCCCTAAGAGTTACTCCGTCGGGATAGTAACATTTATCGCGCCTTTAAGTAAAACAAAGTCTAGTAGAAGATTAGTTTTCAAAATGTCTGCCAGCGGCGATGGCAGGGATGGTTTCACAATTGCCGTATATCTCTTTGGCCTTATCTATTACGTCAACTTTGCCCTTCAAACGCTATGTATGCCTTACT
>JAKOEO010000065.1 GCA_022321325.1 Candidatus Magnetominusculus sp. LBB02
CACCGAAGGGATTCGAACCCCCGACCGGCTGATTACAAATCAGCTGCTCTACCGACTGAGCTACGGTGGCATTGAGCCTATTGAAAGGTAACATTTTCAAAATTCTTATGTCAACTACCCGCCGCCCTCTGTCCATAGACATGTTAATAAGAGCTTTAAACAGTGAATGACTTACGAAGTATAGACACTATGGACTTGGCACAGTCGCTCCATGTCCGCCACGGCATATTGTCTGACTTAGGATGTCTGCCCTCGTGATAGAGTTTGAGCCACTCTCTGACAGCCGCCGCCATCCCGTCAGCCTGTCCTGTTCCGAAATAAAAGGCAAACTCCCCGGCCACCTCGCGGTAGACAGCAATATCGCGCGCTATTACCGGCAGCTTATGCCGCGCGGCCTCTATAAGCGGCAGCCCAAACCCCTCGGCCTCCGAGGCGGCAATCAAACAGGCAGACTTCTCATAAACTCTGCCCAGATACTCATCGCTAATCCCATTCAGCCAGAACAGACATCTGCCAAGCTGCCCATGACGGCGCAGTCTCTTAACCAGCCCATCCTCCATCCATCCCGCCTTGCCGACAATAACCAGATTGACAGCTATCCCCTCCTGCCAAAGCAGCTCAAAGGCGGCCAATGTTTGACCGTGACCTTTACGCGGCTCAAGTGTGCCTACCATCAGAAAACTGGGGCGTACACTTAACTGCTCCAGAATTTTTTCAGCGCCGCCTGGCAGACCGTAAGACTCTGGTCTTGTAAAATCAACTCCAATGTGCGAAACAGATATATGAAATGGCCGCTCATGGTGTATTTTATTTTCAGCAATCCATGCACGAAGGTCATCCATAGTTGTTTTTGAGATACAAATAGCCCCATCCGCCTCAGTGATAACTTCAAGCCATCTGACAAAATTCGCTGACACCCCCGGCACAAACCATTGAGGATACCTTACAGGACAAAGGTCATACACAAGGAACTGTACTGCTACTCCATCACGGCGCATCTGTCTATAAAAACCGCGCTCCTCTGCAACAACCTCAGGTTGAAGGTCAAGCCCAAAGAAAATATCCCCAGCCTTATATTCAATTGGCTCATCGTTTAGCGCGGCGTCAAAAGTACCCATGAACCTCGATATAAATCGCCGCGCATAGCGATAACCCCTCCCTTTTGCGGCATATACAGGTTCAACCAGCATGTCTTTTGGCGGGTTTAGCAGAAGTTCTTTTAACAGACTTCGCACCACGCGCTGAACTCCCGTTTCCATATCGTGTACGGCTAACGCCGAAATATCCACCATCAACTGCCGTAACGGCCTTCTCAGGCAGTCGTCAAGTATAATATCTGTGAGTTTCTTTGCGCTCTGCTGCCATGTAATCCACGGCATATTGTCTGATTTTGGGTGTTTGCCTTCCTTATAAAGCGCTATCCAGCAGTCTATGGCGCTTGCCAGTTCGCCGGTCTGAAAGTAATAGGCATGAGAGCCGGCCACCTCCCTGAATACGGGTATATCGCGGGCAATTATAGGAAGTTTGCGCTGTGCGGCCTCAACCAGCGGCAGACCAAATCCCTCGCCCTCCGATGCGGCAACCAAACATGTCGCCGCCGTATATATTTCTATCAGACATTCGTCGCTGACTGCCGTCAGATAGAACAGCCGCCTGCCTGACTGCCTATGGTTTTGAATCTTATTAACAACATCTTCAGTCATCCATGCGCCTCTGGCAACGATTATGAGTTTGGCCTCTGTGCCTTTTGCCCATAACGCCTCAAAGGCTGTAAGGCATTCTGCATGTCCCTTTCGTGGCTCTATTGTCCCTACCATGACAAACGCAATTGAGTCTCTCATGTGGGATATGACCTCCTCTGCGTCATGCGGGTACGCCGCGTTGCTCTCAATGTCTGCCCCAATATGGCTATATGTTATCTTTAGATTGTCCAATCTCTGTGGATAATGTCTGCCAAGCCACTGTTTAACTTCAAGTGCGACAGTCTCAGATATGCAGATAAGACCGTCAAACATTGAAATCACGCCAAGCCACTTTTTATGAAGCCCTGCATGTCCCTTAGGAAAATATTGAGGAAACAAAATAGGCAGCATATCGTATACGACAAAATACACAGGAATGTGCAACTGTTTTAAGTGCAATAAAAAATCGGCCTGTGCGATAACCACATGATGCTGCAGGTCAAGGCCCAAAAATATGTCGCCGCGACGCACATTAATTGGCCCGTCCTTTATGGCGTAGTTCTGATAACCTAATAGCTTCGCAGTATATTTCCATGCGTAAAAATAACCGCTGCCCTGCAGAGTGGCATAAACCGGCTCGACCTGATAGCCCTCAGGCGGGTTTATTAATAACTCCCTAAGCAGAGATCTGGTTACTCTCTGCACTCCTGTACCGGCGTCGCGCTCTGACAGCTCCGAGATATCTACAAAAAGCTGTTTATATGAAGACGATGGAAAATCGCGCGATATGTTAAGAGCCAATTCTTTAAGTGCCGCTTCAGGCAAATCGGCCGGAATGCCTTTGGCTGTTTCGTAAATTAAACGATTCACCTCCGACGACAGATGATAACAGCCGCGGCTCTGCCGCCTTATAGTTTCAAGGGCGGAGATGGCAGTAGCAGCGCTCCTGTCCCATGAGAACATGCCGCCCTTGTCAAGCAGCTTAAAGAAATCCTCATCATCGGAAAGTCCTGTCACGCCATCGAGCACGACGACCTTATCCGGCGCAATGCCAGAAAGTTCTATCGCCTTAAAGCGCGAGAACTCTGAAAACGCAAACAATAACGACGCCGACCTCAGGATTGAGCCAGTCTGCGGGCTTGGCTGTGTAAAATACATGGCGCTTACCGGTGTTGACTTATCGAAACGTCCGATGCTTAGCGTCAAGTCGTCAAGGGCGCTACCCATGATGACAATGACGTCAGGGTGCAGACTTTGAAGGAAGCCCTCGCGTATAAGCTCTGCTGTTTCCCGCTGCCATGTATGACCGCCATGTTTCGTATGAGCGTCATACCACACAACAATATTGTCCTGTGGCAGCAGACCGTCAAACGCCGCGCGTATCGGGTTAATTGTATCGGGAAAATGCCCGTTTAGCGCTATGATAACTTCGTGGCCTCTGCGCTTTGAGACAACTGCCTTTGCCAGCGCCATGCCGATGCCGCTAAAGCGGCTTTTAACCTGTGCAACTTGCAGGTCAACAGCAATGCGCATCAGTCTGTTCTCCGCTGTTTTACCGCTTTTTTCAGGGCAGTGTAGATTCGTTTTGTATGGGCGTTTAACTCATCGCCGTCATAGTCCTGTCTGTGCTTCAACACTGAAAACTTCGTGAAGAATCTTTTGACGTGATATAGCGCCTGTGGCAGCGGCCCTGCGGCCCGCAAAAGGCGGTGTGCCATGCTGTTCAACTTGTCAACGGCCGAATTCAGCAGACGCTCAACCGACATATGGTGGTTAAATTTAGCCATATCCATGCCCAATTGCCCTGATATCAGAACTAACGGGTTTTAAGCATATCTCTAAGCGTTGTCTAATCTTATCCACCTGTTGAGGCGCGCGAGCACTCGCTCTCATAATATGGAGAAATCCTCATAAAAGTCTATCATAATATAGTTGGAGTGTCAATGAACAAAATGTGAGGTCATAGAGTCTGCATAGCTATTGGGGCAATGCGCTGTAGTGGACAATATATTTTCTGAGCAGCCGCTTAACCGCATCATTTTCAAGGACGCTCATGTCAACAGACGCAAATTCTTCCAGCATTTTCTCTATATCCTCCAGCGTATATTTATCATATCCCTTTGCGATATAAATGCTCTTATGACGGCTTGCCTGACTTTCCTCTTTAGATGTGAGGATTTCCTCGAAGATCTTCTCACCCGGCCTTAATCCGGTTATTATAATATCAATATCCACATACGGCTTATAACCGTGTATTTTGATTAGCTCCTCTGCGAGTTCTATAATTTTAACAGGTTTACCCATATCAAGAACTAAAATGTCGTCGGCGCTGCCAATTGCAGCCGCCTGCAGCACTAAAGACACGGCCTCCTGCACGGTCATAAAAAACCTGTTAACTTCCCTGTGAGTAACTGTAAGCGGACCGCCGCGCCGCATCTGTTCAAGAAATACCGGAAGTACGCTTCCCCTGCTCCCAAGCACATTGCCAAAACGTACTGAAACGAATTTTGTCGCCGCCACATCGTTAAAGGCGCTGCATATATACTCAGCCATTCTTTTGGTGGCGCCCATGACGGATGTAGGTCTGACGGCCTTGTCTGTGGAAATCAATACAAATTTTTCTACACTATGCCTGACTGCAAGCCTTGAAAGCAGGTAAGTGCCGAATATATTTACTTTCACAGCTTCGATTTCATTGCTTTCCATCATTGGAACATGTTTATATGCGGCTGCATGGAACACTGTATGGCACTGATAGGCTTTGAATACCGCATCCAGCCTGTCCTCATCTCTAATGTCTCCAACAACAAAGTGCACCCTTCCCTCCATGTTAGGAAAGAGATATGCAAGCCTCAGATGCATATTGTGCAGTTCAGTCTCGTCAATGTCAAACAGCACAAGGACTTTGGGGTCGAAAGCGCATATCTGTTTTGACAATTCAGAACCAATAGAGCCGCCCGCCCCTGTAACAAGAATAATCTTATCTTCTATAAATCCCCTGATCTCGCTGAAATCCACTTCAATGGCCTGTCGCCCGATGAGGTCTTCGATGGATATCTCTTCAATAGATTTCAGCGTGATATTTGGTTTCTGGAAATCGTAGATGCGCGGCACTATCTTAATATCTGTGGCGTTAGTGCTTTTCGCTAAATCATAAATTCGTCTAAGTTCTATGTAGTTCAGAGAAGGAATGGCGATAAGCACAGATGTGGCCGCGAATTTTTGTACTGCTTCCTTGAGTCTGCTAATTTCGCCGAATACTCTTATTCCATGAATCTGCACCCCTATCATGTTAATGTCGTCGTCAACAAAGGCCATCGGCGTAAAACCGGAATCATGAAATTTTAACATATCCCTTAAGATCATCTCGCCAGTATTGCCTGCGCCCACGATAATGGTTCTATGGCCTTTGACAGTGGCATTGCCTTTAGTAATTATCTCGTTATATAGCCTTTTTGACAGCCTTAGCCCAGATATCATTATAAATGACATGATAAGGTCTATCCCCAGTATGCTCCTCGGAAATCCTCGCAAAGATTCTATAACCCTAAGGCTATCTACGGCAATAGGCTGCTGTCCGTACGCCGTATCCAATAATAAAAGCGTAACTAATATTAACTGGGCGGCAATTAGCGCCTTGGCAATATTGTATAGGTCCATAATGCCCACATATCGCCACGTTATCCTGTAAATGCCAAACACAATGAGTGTGGCCGGCTTTATCACGATAAATATCAACATGGCAGAGGTCATCATCTTTGTAAACGGCGGGGATATCGCAAAGTCAAAACGCAGAAGGAAAGACATATAAATTGACGCCGTAAATAACAGCATATCAACGAAAAAGAACAGCGCAAATCGTTTAGCCGCCGTCGGCTTAAGCGACAATATCTCAGACATTGCCGTTAGTTTGCACAAAGGTAATCATGCCGATTATGAAACTCCCCTTTTAACGAGCCTGCCTTGCCGGTCTACAAAACTCTATCATGCAGTGTCTTCCAATACATCTGTATAACAGCCTTACCGTGGTTCACCGTGATAGATTAGCATACAGAGTTAAGCAATATCCATTTATATTTTTGGCGGCGGACAGGACGGGAGATTTCCATGTAATAACACTGCCATATTCTAAGGCATGTATGCTATGCTTTAGCGCGGCATTAAATTGACGAGGTGGCAGGTTTGAAAATAGGATTTGACGCATGTCGTATTGTAGAGCAAAAGACCGGCGTGGGCATATATGCGGCAGAGCTGCTGTTTCAGTTTTCCCAGCTTAACAACCCTCACAGCATTACGCTTTTTCATAACAGCCTGTACAAAATGCCGCAGCCTGTTCCGGCGGATTATCCCGTGCGTACCTCATTAAGGCATAGAGTGCTTTTTTGGAATATACTGGATTTGCCTAAAATGATAAGAAAAGAGAAGATTGATTTATTTCACGCGCCTTATAATTTTGGCGGGCCTTTGAGGAAGATGTGTCCTCTGGTAATCTCCGTACATGACCTGATACCTGTGCTGTTTCCCTCACATTGCAGCAGAAAGTTTCGCACTATTGCGGCACTTTCATACAGAATATCCATCCCTCAGGCAGACATAATAATCGCCAGTTCTGAAGCGACCAAAAGGGACATTGTCCGCCTCTACGGTTATGAGAACAAGATAAGGGTTATTCCTCTGGGCGTCTCCGCACATTTCAGGGTTATCAAAGATACCGGCCTTATAGAACAGTCACTCAAACGCCTCCATCTGCCGTGTGAATACATTCTCTATGTGGGCAAGCTTGAAGTACGTAAAAATGTAACGACAACACTTGCCGCATACGCGGCGCTAATGCGCCAGGCAAAACGCCCTGGCGACATCCCGCCGCTTGTCCTTATCGGCAAGCCCGGCGTGGGTTTCGATCAAATACAAAGGCAGATAGCGGCCGAGAAGCTGGGCAGCTTCGTCCATCATCTGAACTATGTAGCTGAGGATGACCTGCCACTGGTATTTAACGGTGCCAGATTATTCGTGTTTCCATCATTTTATGAGGGCTTTGGCCTTCCGCCCCTTGAGGCAATGGCCTGTGGAGTGCCGGTGATATGTTCAAATACGTCTTCACTTCCTGAGGTTGTGGGAGACTCTGGGGTGCTAACCCGGCCTGACGATGTGCAATCGCTGAAAAACGCCATGCAAGATGTCTTATTTAATCACGACTATGCATCACATCTTTCCGAAAAAGGCATAGCGCGTGCGGCGCTGTTTAGCTGGCGTCATACCGCCCTCAAAACGCTCAGCGTGTACGAAGAAGTATTCAACTCATAGATTAATCTTACGGCATGACTTTTTCAATCATATTGCCCTTGTCTATGTTATATATGGGATAGATATGGAAGTTTCTTACTGAGGGCGAGACGGCGGTAAACCCGCTGTTTTGCCAGAAATAGACCGCCGGGGCGTCGTTTAGGATTAGTTGTTCAGCCGCTTTATACGCGGCCTGTCTTTCAGTTTCGCCGGCTGTCTTTCTGCCTGTTTCAATCAGGCGGTCAACTGCGGCGTTTTTGTATCTTGTGCGGTTGCCGCCTGCGCCGAAGTTAGACGAGTGGTAGAGCGGGTAGAGGAAATTCTCACTATCCGGGTAGTCCGCTATCCAGCCGAGCCAGAACATGTCAGCCTCCCCGCTATTAACCGCCGACTTATAGGCGCTCCATTCAAGGGTTCTGATCTCTGCCTCTATCCCCGCGTCTTTCAGGTATGACACAATTATCTCGGCTATATCCACCGCGTCCTGAGAGGCGGTAACGTAAAATTTCAATTTCGTTGACGGGCTGCCGCCTGATTCTTGCAGGAGCGCCTTTGCCTTTTCCCTGTCAAATGGGTAGCTGTCTGTAAGCGTATATTTCTTTAAGACATCGGGTACAGGGGAGACGGCAAACCTTCCCCTGTTTTGAAAATATGTCTGGAGAATTTTGCGCCTGTCAATGGCGTGGGCTATCGCCCTGCGCAGGATAGGATTAGAAAGCGGCGGCCTAGATGTGTTAAAGCCAAGGTAATAGATATTGAGGCCAGGCCCTTCACGAAGCATTGCCTTATATTTTTTGTCTTTTGTAAACATAGAAAAAGCAGACGCCGACACATCAATAAGGTCAATATTGCCGAGCATGAATTCAGTGACGGCTGTAAGGTCCTCAGGGATTATCTTATAGTAGATACCCTTGAGCCTGGCGGGGCGGTCAAAGTAATTGTCATTTTTCTTTAGAACAAGCTCCCTGTCCGGCTCCCAACGCTCAAGGATAAACGGGCCTGTGCCAATGGTGCCATGGTCTTTGGCAGAGGTTGCAACAGGGACTATGTAGCCTGCCGACATTGCAAGGAGTTTTAAGAAAGGCTCAAACGGCTCCTTCAGTGTAATCACAAGCGTGTAGTTGTCAGAGGTGGCGATACCTGCAAGCGTTTGGTCTTTTCCCTTGAGGAAATCCTCTGCCCCCGCCAGCGTTTTCAGTACCCAGGCGTTTGGGGAGTTCGTGGAAGGAGACAGAATGCGGGTAAGGGAATATGCGGCGTCGGCTGCCGTTAATGGCTTGCCGTTATGAAACCTTACATCGTGGCGTAGTTTAAAGGTATATGTCAGGGCGTCACGGCTTATCTGCCAACTTTCGGCAATGTCAGAAACGACATTCATATTCTCATCGAGCCTGATGAGTCCGTTATAGAGCTTTGCCGCAATGGCCCCGCCCTGTACGTCCACGATAAAAGCGGGGTCAAGCGTTGTGGGGTTAGAGCTTAAGCGGATGCGAAAATAGCCGTCTTGCTCGCCGCTTTTGGCATTGCACGCACATATTATGGCCGCCGTGACGAGGGCTGCGGCAAACCTCAAGCTATGACGCAGGGCTTTCGTCAGTTGATTCCTCATCATCCATTGTCCTAAAAATATCAAATAACGATAAGAAGATAACCACAACCAGAGGGCCGAGTATCAGGCCGATAAGGCCGAAATATCCAAGCCCCCCGATAACGGTGAAAAATATCAACAAGAACGATATGTTGGTTCGTCCGCTTACAATGATGGGCCGCAGAATATTGTCTATCATGCTTATGCCGAACAGGCCAAGCACAAGCAGTATTGTGCCATGAAGATATTCGCCCTTGAGAAACATGAATATATCAACGCCGCCCCAGATGAGCATTGCCCCAAAGGGAATAAATGACATCAGATATGTTGCCGCCCCCAGAAGAAGAGGCGCCCGCACTCCAAGAAAATAAAACACCAGCCCCGCGGCCACTCCCTGCGACAACGCCACGGCCATTCCGCCGTAAATCGCCGATACCACCATATCTTTGGTCTGGACAATAAGCCTGTCCTTCTGCGCATCGGTAAAGGGCAGGTAGTCGCGCAGCTTTTTCATAAAGGACGGCCCGTCAAGGAAAAAGAAATAAAGCGTCAATACCATCAGCGCAAAATCAAAGCAGATGCCAAGCATATTTTTAAAGCCCAATGTCAGGCGCGGCAAAACGCTCTGGGCAAACCCCGATATATTGTCTATAATCTTTCCTTTCATCTCATCGGTTCCAATATATTTGAAGATGTGAAAGCGTCCATCAAGCCACCTCATCGGAGCAAGCGACAACACGTCGGCATACTGCGCAAGCGCCCCGTCCTGTACATAGTGAATGAGGCTTAGCAGTTCCTTCCCCATCAATATCAGTATGTAAGTAAAAGGCCCGATGATGATAAACACAATAATCATAACAGTTGCTAAAGAGGCGGCATTTTTCCATGCGACATATTTTCCAATATACTGATAAACAGGATAAAACACGATGCCAAGCACGACAGCCCACGCAATCGGACTAAGAAACGGCCTGATTACATTGAACATGAGAAATCCAAAGAGGCCCAAAAGCAGAAGCAGCGTTATCACATAGAACTTATTGCTGACCAGCGGCTTATTTCCCATTATTTATCCCCCATTTTCAGCTCTCTTAGAATGCCTGCGGCCTCCTCAAATGTCATAAAGATATCAATCAGCGAGATAAACAGCACAAAGATCAGAGGCCCCATGACAATCCCAATAAATCCGAAGAAATTAATCCCGCCTATAATCATAAAAAACACTATCAGTATAGGGATATTGACGCGCCCCCTTACGATAATCGGCTTGAGAATAATATCTATAACGCTTATAACAGCCGTCCCCACAACAAGTACAACAATCGCCTCCTTGTATGCACCCGTAACAAACAACACGGTATCCACCGCCGCCCATACCGACACGGCGCCCAGCAGCGGGACAAAGGACATCACACCGGCCAGCGCCCCTAGCAGAGACGGCGACCAGAGGTCAAGCAGATAAAATGTAATACCCGAAAGAAGCCCCTGTGCAAGCCCCACGGCCAGTCCGCCGTAAATTGCCGTGATGACCATGTCCTTAATGTCTCTTACCAGCCGGTCTTTCTGGCCTTCTGAAAATGGGAGCATATTTCTGACTTTTACCATGAACGCCGGACCGTCAACTAAGACAAAAAACAGCGTAAACATCATCATAGCAAACGTAGAGGCCATATCCATGATATTTTTCACGCCGTAGGTAATTTTGGGCATAATGTCCTGCCCGATTTCGGTGAGATTCTTAACAAGCAACGCCCCGTAGTCAAGCCGCACGCCCATATGGCCGAGCCGCACGGCAATCCATTTGATAAACTTGTAGTGTGAGAAGTCCATCAACTCTACAAACTGCTTATCGCCCACGTATTGAATCAGGTGTCTGACCTCTTTGGCAAGCTGTGTGCAGATGTAAAAAGACGGTACAATGATAATGAATAAAATCACAAGAATAGTTAACGCCGCGGCGGCGTGCCTTCGTCCCGTATATTTAAAGATAACGGCAAAAAGCGGGTAAAATACGATACTAAGCACGACAGCCCATGCGATAGCCGGAAGAAAAGGCTCCATTACGCTGTAAGCAAAAAAGCCAAACAGACCGATTAGCGCTAAGAAAGACGTATATCTATAGAACTGACCCGAAAGCACGCGTTATAAGACCTCCTGATTGCAAACGTACTGCGCCTATAATATCATAAACTGAGCGGTAAAATGGTTAACTGCCCGGCGCTGACAACAAGCGCGGCTTTTCCTATCGTCCAGTTGTTATCAGCTCCATGATTTTATCGTCAGCGGCCTTGCCAATAAAAAATACACCCATCAGTGTGTCTTCCATAGGGATTAACGACCACTGGCCTTCGTATTTATCGTCTATATTGTAGATCTCTCTGGCGCCGTGATTAGTAACGGTGTATTTCGTATTTGTGGTTTTAAAGAAATTCAGATACGCCTCTAAGGATGTCTTAGGCTGCGGGATGAGGACTATAAAGACCTGTGCGCCGTCAAGGTCATATTCCCTTTCCACTGCGTCGTGGACAAAGTCCATGCCCCGATAGTTTTCCTTTATAAACTGTGTTGCCACTACCTTGCCAAACTTGGGAAACCTTTCAAAAAGCGTAAAAGGCTCAGCCCTCGCGCCTATCGCTTTTTCAACGGCGGAGGCAATCTTTCCGGCTGGGACGGCGTCGTTAAACGGTATAATCTTGACGTAATATCTGCCGGTAAAAAACATCATCCCACGCGACAGCGAATAGCCCATTGCGCCTACTGCCGCCGCCTGTGCGTCTTTAGGGGCCTCGTCAGTCAGCACTGCAAAGGCCTGGATGGGTTTGCCCATATCGTAGATTTCAACAAGGGCCTCAGCCTGTGTACCAGTCTTTGCGTAGTCATACACGTTGAGACCGGCAAAGCCTTTGGATATAAAATACTCGGCGTGCCCGTCGTTATATTCATAGAGATTGTCTTTTGTAAACAGCCGGGGGCTGCCTATTTTTTTATATCCTTCAACATCGCCGGGAAGCTGGATAGAGTCGGCGCTTCCCTTCTGAAACGAAAACATCGCAGCCGCAGGGTCATACCTCTGCCCGGAGATGTAGATGGCCGCAGCCACTATTGGCAAGAGCGCCAACAATAAATAGGGCGGCCATCTCAGAGATTGGCGTATCATACGTTAAAGGTGAGCGTCTGATGAGTATCGCGCAGCATATCTGCAACCGGAAGTCCGTACGGGCATGCCCCGGTACACGTTGTGTTGTTGCACGTCAGGCACGCCTCAGCCTTATTATTAAGCAGGGCATATGATTCCATCGCCCGCCTTTCCATCCCATAGTCTTTGAAATACATCTGATACCGCAGCGAGGCCGCTATATCAACGCCGCTTGCGCACGCCCCCTCGCAAACTCCACAGCCTGTGCGGCAGTAGGAGCTGCCGTGAAGGCTGGCGTACTGATTGAGAACGCGCTCGTCGGCTTCTGTATAACTCTGCCCTGAGGCCGACAGATAGTTGTCAATGTCGGCAACGCTTTTCATTGTTACGATAAGGCCGTTTACCTCCGGGTGTTTCAGCGTCCACTTAAAGGCCGACTGGGCAAAGTCAGCGCCTTTGAAATCCATATTCATGTCCTTCGCCCCGGCCAGCGTCTTCATCGCCACAACGCCCACGCCTTTCTTTTTGGCCTCTTTGAGGACATCGGGGATTTTGGGGAATTTCATAAAATTAAACGATGGCATTATCAGGTCATAGTGGCCGCTGTCAACAGCCGCCATAAGCAGGTCTTCCATGTTTGTAGGGCCGTGAGAGGAGACGGCGAGGTGTTTTACCTTTCCGGCCTTTTTGAGGGCGTCATAGGCAGAGAGCATATTGTCATCGAGCAGACGCTTGAGTTCTTTGTCTTTATCTTTGTCAGCCTCGCCAATGGCGTGGACGAATACGAAGTCAAGATAGTCGGTTTTCAGGCGGGAGAGGCTGTCATCAACCGAGGCGATGTACTTGTCTTTAGAAGTACCGGCAGGTAAATGAGCCGGATATGGCAGCGGGTTACAAAACTTCGATGCCAGAATAATCTTATCCCGCTTTATGCCTTTGACGGCCTCGCCTATGTAGGTCTCAGACTTGCCGTAGTCCGGGGCGGTATCGAAATAATTAATCCCCTTGTCAATGGCTCTAAGCACAAGAGAGGCTGAGGGCAGACCGCCGCAGCCACAAGAGATATCGCTCATCTTCAGGCCGGTCTTGCCGATTTCTGTATATCTTTTCACTGCCGGCCCGCTCTCCTGTGCCGCATGTGAAACCGCCGTTTGGCCAATCAAGGCCGAGGCCGCCGCCGTAACCGCACCAGCTTTTAAGAAATCACGTCTTTTCATCAGGTTATCCTCCTTTTCTCTAATTCACTACCACGCCCGCATATCCTACGACGCGGCTATAGTCGCCGCCGACCTCTGCCGATGTGGTGTATTTAATTAGCTCGGCCATCTTAGCACCCAGGGCGTTTGCCGCGTAGAGCATTATCGCCGCCGGCAGAACGCCGCACATCGTTATGCGCTCCCGCTGTACAATATTATATAGGCCGCCCGGGTCGAGATTTAATATCATATCAAGGGCCAGCTTGTCCTTTTTCCTGGCCTGTTCTTCCGGTAAATAGTGGCTCATGTCAGAACTTACCGCGATTATTATGTACTTGCCCGCGGTTGATACCACTTTGGCAATGGCCTCACCAGCCGCCTGACACTCCTCTACATCGAGGCCCATTACCGTAATCGGGACTATTTTTACGATCTTAGAGTAATGCGCGATAAAAGGAAGCTGAACCTCAAGCGAATGCTCCATGCTGTGGGCGCTGTGTTCTTCTTTGAAAACGCCTGTTTTGATGAGTTGGCCGCCGAGGTCTTCGTCTATGTCAAACGTGTGCGTGGGAACTTCCCACTGCCCATGCGACATCATCGAAAACTTCCCGCCAAGCCCCGTGTGATTTGGACCTATCAGGATAAACGTATCTGGAAATTGTATGGCTGAATATACCGCCGCCGCTACCGCGCCGCTATAAAAAAAACCGGCATGTGGGCTGATTATGCCGATTGGCTCAATTTTTTGCGAGGGGGCTTCTACCCTCGACATATAGGTCTCAACCTCGGCGGCAAGGGCGGTCTCAGTGGCGCTGTAGAAATGTCCTGCAACTGTCGGCGGCCTTTTCATAACTTCACCCCTTTAGCATTAACATTAGAAGACCTCTTCGGAGTCCTCAAGATAGCCCCCTTCGGTGTAATCCATAAACCGTGTGATTTCTGACATGAATGTCAGATTCACCTTGACCCCTGCCGGGCCGTTTCTCTGTTTTGCAACATGAAGCTCCGCCTTGCCCTTTGACGCGGGGTCGTCTCTATTATAAACCTCGTCTCTGTACAAAAACAATATTACGTCGGCATCCTGCTCGATAGCGCCAGACTCTCTCAAGTCCGCTATGGTAGGAATGGGGGGACGGCGCTGTTCGACAAGCCGGTTTAGCTGGCTTAGCGCAATTACCGGAATGTTAAGCTCCTTTGCAAGCCCCTTCAGAGAGCGTGATATCTCAGAGATTTCCTGTTCACGCCGTTCAACGCCGGAACGTCCGCGCACAAGCTGCAAATAATCAACTATCACCATACCCAGACCATGTTCCATCTTCAGCCGCCGCGCCTTTGACCTCATCTCAAGCACACCGATGTCTGAGGCGTCGTCAATAAAAATAGGTGCCTCGGCAAGCCTTCCTGCGGCAGAGGTGAGTTTCGGCCAGTCCTCCTGTCGCAGAAACCCCTTTCTTACCCTGTTTGAGTCCACCATCGCCTCAGAACACAGCATTCTTAGAGCAAGCTGTCTCTTTGACATTTCAAGACTGAATATCGCCACCGGTTCCTTGACGCTTATTCCCACATGCTGGGCAATGTTAAGACAGAGGGCGGTCTTTCCCATTGACGGCCTGCCGCCTATGATTATCAAATCCCCCTGCTGAAATCCCGTCGTAAGCTCATCGAGATCCTTAAAGCCCGACGCAACGCCGGTAACCGCCTCCTTGTTATCATAAAGGCGCTCTATCATCTTGAGGCTTTCCTTTACGACCTCGTCCAGCTTTGAAAACGGGCGGCGCATTCGCTGCTCTGACAGGGCAAATATCGTACGCTCGGCAAAGTCCATCATCTCATCGGCGTCCTGGCTCTCTTCGTAAATGTTTGAGATGATGCCCGTTGCGCCCTGAATCAGCCCTCTCAGGATAGCCTTTTCCCTGATTATCTTGCAGTGATAGATGACATTGGCCGCGGTCGGGACGGAATTCACTACGGTTGAAAGATATGACATGCCGCCGGCCTTTTCAATATCGTCTTGCCTTCTTAGCTGGTCTGCCAGTGTGATTATATCAATAGGTTCGCTCTTGTCAAGCAGACCAAGCATGGCGGCGAAGATGCACCTGTGGGAATCCTTATAAAAGTCCGCGGGGGAGATTATCTCAATAGCCTTGTAGAGGGCCTCGTTTTCAAGAAGCACGGCGCCGAGGACGTATTGTTCGGCGTCAATGTTCTGCGGGGGAAGTTTTTCTATGGCATAGTCCATGTCTTTCATGTCTCTTTAAAACTCCGGGGCGCCAGTTACACAAACCCGTAACGTCGTCCCCCAATACCCCCCGCCACGTAAAACGCCTTACTCAGCCGTAACTTCTACGATTACCTGCGCGTGCACCTGCGGGTGAATCTTGACCTTTACCGCGTGTTCGCCCACTCTTTTGATATGCGTATCGAGCAGGATTTTCTTTTTGTCAATGTCAAAGCCTGCCGCGGCGAGGGCATCTGAGATGTCCTTAGTGGTGATTGAGCCGAAGAGTTTGCCCTCTTCGCCGGCCTTTGCCGTCAGCATAATTCTCTGGGATGACAGGCGTGCAGCCATGGTGTCGGCGCTTACTTTGAGTTTTTTGAGTTTCTCTGCGATAATGCGCTTTTCGTGCTCAAGCATTTTCAGATTGCGTGTGTTTGCCTCTACGGCCAGGTTTTTAGGCAGCAGATAGTTTCTTGCATATCCTCTGGCAACGTTGACAATTGCCCCCATGTCGCCGAGGTTAGCGACTTCCTCTTTCAGTATAACCTTTGTTAACTTCATTATAGCAGCTCCTTTGTTCTGATCTTCCTGATTACAGCGGGTAGTATAGCACATCGGCATTGCTGCGTCAATACGCGGCCTTTTCTTTTTTTGCCGAAAAAATATACACTTCTTAAATATAAATGAACGCACTGCAATACATCTATTATTTGGCATTCAATTGGAAGCGGCGGGCTGCCCTCAAAAGGCGCAAGCGCCTGCCCCATCCCGTTGTAAGCATAGGCAATCTGACCGTTGGGGGAACGGGCAAAACCCCTGCCGTTATAGCTATGGCCAAAGAGGCGCAGAGGCGCGGCCTTAATCCCGTCATTCTCACGCGCGGCTATAAGGGTACGCTTGGTGACGGCCCGTGCTTTATATCAAAGGGCGATGGCCCATTAGTAAGCGCACAAGAGGGCGGCGATGAGCCTGTGCTGATGGCCAATAGGCTTCCGGGCGTTGAAATCATCAAAGGCGCTAATAGATATGAGGCGGGGCTGCTTTGTCAACACGGGGATTTCTTCATACTTGACGACGGCTTTCAGCACTGGGGACTGTACAGAGACGTTGACATCGTCCTCATTGATTCACTTAATCCATTTGGCGGCGGCCTGCTGCCAATGGGGCGCATGAGAGAGCCGCTTGAGGCGCTTTCAAGGGCAACCTTCATAGTGATGACGAAGCTGCCACGCCCAACGAAGGAAGCTGCGGCAGGATATGCGATTAACGGCATCACAATTCCAACGCCCGCCTCATCGGAATTCATATATGGCGCCTCGCATGAGCCGTCTGCTCTAATCGCCCGTAACGGCGCGGCATTGCCGCTCTCTAACATAACCGGCAAACGTGTGGCAGCCCTCTCGGCAATAGGAAATCCCGCGGGATTTCATAAAACGCTCACCTCTGTTGGCGCAGAGATTGTCCACACAATACAATTCAGAGACCACCACTACTACACAGAGGCCGACGCGGCAAAGATATTAAAAAGCGCAGAGGCCCACAGCGCAGAGTTAATAATCACCACAGAGAAAGACCTGTTAAAGCTGCCAAAGTCAATCCCGGAAGTGCTGGCGCTAAGCATAGATTTCGCCATTGACGCGGGATTTTATGACGAGGCGTTTAAGCTGGCGATTTCCAACCGCATGTGAAAATAATTTTACATGTAAAAAATAATCCTTGACTTTAGTTTAATGTTCATGTTTTAGTAGGAATATCACTAAGCTGCCGCTGGCCATATTATCATCATTCCATGTTGGAAATAATAATTGTCAAATTGTGAATATGTAACTCATATGTAACATGAGTTGTGATATAATAGCCTTCATAGGCAGGCGATTTTTAGATGTCAACAAGGCATCTCTTTTTTAGGGAATGGGGGAGACAGTATGGGACAAACGAAAGAAGCGCTTTTAAGGAAATTATCGCATCTTCAGTTAAGCGCGCTTGAACATGTCATTCGCGAAGAATGGTATAAGACGATAGTCGCTTATGCAAACGACCCCATATTTATTGCCGACTCAGAGTTAGGAATCATCGTTGATGTCAATATAAAGGCGCAAGAGCTGACCGGCTATAGCAGAGAAGAGCTTATCGGAATGCACCAGAGCCACCTTCATCCTGCCCATGCGCTTGATGGGGAGTTTTCAGAGACTTTTATCAAGCACGCCTTAATAGGCACATCACACAGGGATGAGGATAAAATAGTTCGTAAAGACGGCACAATACTCGATGTGAGCATTAGCGCCGGGGTAATCGCCCTTCCAACAGGGAAGTTGATAATTGGAATTTTCAGAGACATTACCGGTCAAAAAAAAATAACCCGGCAGCATAAGAGACATGAAAACGCAATTAAAAAGAAATTGGATATTACGGAGAGGCGCGGCAAAGAACAAGGCATTATCAACTCTATTCTTCAAATAGCCGTATCGCACGAATCCCTTGGCGTGCAGTTACAGAAGATATTGGAGATTATTATGAAAAATACGATGATTTCGTTGCAGTCAAAAGGTTGTATTTTTCTGTGTAACGATGCAGAGGAGACGCTTCTAATCATAGCCGCCCACAATTTCAGCCCGCAGCAGATGGCAGTCTGCACAAAGATTCCATACGGGACGTGTATCTGCGGCATAGCGGCCTCAACAAAGTCTGTTGTGCTCTCATCAAGCTGTGACGACCCGAGGCACACTATAAAATATGCCGATATGACGCCGCACAGACATTACTGCATCCCTATCATCTCTTCAGACAAATTATTAGGGCTTATCAACGTCTATGTTG
>JAKOEO010000066.1 GCA_022321325.1 Candidatus Magnetominusculus sp. LBB02
AGTAACCAATAATAGCAATAACTATTTTAAAATATGTTTGTTGCTAACTATGCCTATATTAGCATAATAGAATACTTTCAGTAAATATGGGGGATATAAAAAATATAAATGCTGTCGGCATTAAAAAACCGACGGCATTTCAAAGATTCAGTGAAATCACCTCATCTTTATAACCATATTTTGTTATCATGGAGCGGCCATGAAGTTGACGCGATATGCCGACAGGTGGTACAATGTCATTCACTATACCCTGACTCTACTAACTAAGGCACATGGATGATTAATTACTATAAGCCGAGAAGGCTTGACAACGCCGAGTTTCTACGCAAAACTAACGGCATATTGGACTCATGCTATTTCACCAATGCTGGTCCTAATGTTGCCGAACTGGAAAGGCGCATTGCCGCGGCCCTTGGCGTTGAGCACTGCATTGCGGTTTGTAACGCCACAATTGGGCTGCAATTAGTATTAAAGGCGCTAGACCTATCGGGCGAGGTCATCACAACGCCTTTTTCTTTTGTCGCTACCAGCCATGCGATTTTGTGGCAGGGGTTGACGCCGGTATTTTGCGACATCGCCCCTGAGACATTAACCCTTTCCACAGTTGAGGTTGAAAAGTTAATTACCCCCCGGACATCGGCCATATTAGGAGTCCATGTATTTGGCAGCTTATGCGATGTGAAGCGGTTGCAACAAATTGCCGATGCGCACCATATCAGGTTGATTTATGACGCCGCACATTGTTTTATGACAAGGTATAAGGATACCTATGTGGGGAATTTCGGCGACGCCGAGGTCTTTAGTTTTCATGCGACGAAGATATTTCATACCTTTGAGGGCGGGGCAATTGTAACAAACAACACGGAACTTTCCAAGAAGATACGGCTTATGAAGAATTTCGGCTTTCAAGGGATTGATACCGTAAACTATATTGGGATAAACGCGAAGATGAACGAGTTAAGCGCCGCATATGGCGTGGCGCTGCTGCCGTATATGAATGAGACAATAGAGAGGCTGCGGTATCTTCAAAGGCAATACAGGATGAGGCTTAACGGCGTGAATGGGCTTAGGTTTTTCGAGAAAGACAGCTCAATTGAGGCAAACGACCAGTATCTTGCCGTATTTATTGACAAGAGCCAGTATGGCATTTCAAGAGATAAGCTATGGGCGTATCTATGGAGTAACGGCATTGAGTCCAGGCGCTACTTCCATCCGGGCCTTCATATGTGCCAGCCATATCGTACAACCATGCCCGGACTGAAAGACCGCCTTCCAAACACCGGCAAGATTACAAGCGAAGTCCTCTGCCTGCCCTGTTACTTTGATTTACGGGATGACCAGATGGAGTTGATTTGCGAGTTGATACGCAATGCCCCCCAAAACATAGAGACGATAGATGATTTATTTAATGATTTGATAACCTCTGACGATGTGGACAACCAGATGCAAAACATCGCCGCTGTGCTTAGAAATGAGTACAATGAAAAATAGGGAAGCCGTCATCCTTGGGGCAGGCATTACCGGCCTTGCGGCGGCATGGAAACTCGCCCATGCCGGTTACTCAGTGACTATCGTAGAAAAAGAGGACTCTGTCGGTGGCCTCGCGGGCACTGTTAACTGGGACGGCTGGCGCTTCGATTACGGCCCTCATAATTTTCACACTAACGACCAAAACGTTATTGAGTTTTACAGGGCGCTGATTCCCGATATCTTTCTTGAAAGAAAACCGACCTATGAACTATATATATTCGATAAACTAATGCCCTATCCCCTGATGGGCGCCAAGGTGTTTTTTGCCTTGAGCGGGAAGAAAATGACGCAGGCGTTTTTCAGCTTTCTCCTGACACGCGTCAGGGCTTTCCTCAACGGAATCGAACCTACCGACCATCTCGATGAGTGGATTATCAGGAGGTTTGGCAAGGTTATGTATGCCCTGTATTTCTACCCGTATATCGAGAAACTTTGGAGGACAGACCCTCACAGGCTCTCTAAAGTCGTAGGGGAAAAGAAAATCCCGATACTGAGAATAAGAGAGTACATCAGGCGCGAGATATTTCAGTATAAGACAAAGGGCGCCTTTGATGACCTCACCCAATGGGAGTCTTTCTATGTAAAACACGGCGTTGGCGAGATATCAAAATTCCTCTATGAAAGGCTCGCGGCAATGGACAATGTCAGGGTTTATCTTGGCGAAGAGGTACAAACGCTGGCAACCGACGGCAAATCCATAATTAGCATAAAGACCAGCTCCCGCAGTATTGATGTAAACGCAGGCGTTGTCATCTCTACGCTGCCCATTCAGTTAATGACAAAATATATTAGCAATTCAGACGGCAGGCTGGCGGCCCTTGCCGGGCAGCTTGAGTACTGTTCTGTGCGGGTCTTGTTTATGAAGGTGCGCTGCCCTAGGGTAATGGGAAATGACTGGACATATTTTTCTGAAAATAAATTTCCCTTTAACCGCGTTTCAGAGTACAGGTATGACAAGTTTGAGATGGTGCCGGAGGGACACTGCTCGCTCACTTTTGAGTATCCAGCAAACGAGGGCGACGCGCTTTGGATGATGTCCGACAAAGAACTCTTTGAATTAACCTATCCCCATTTCAGCGGTATATTCAAACTTGACAAGGCCGATATACTGGATTATCGGACGGCGTATCTGAAATATTCGTATCCTCGATTTACGGTGGATTATCAAAAGATATTGAAGGAGATATTCGCCCTGATTGACGGCTACAGCAATCTTTACAGCATTGGAAGACAGGGCATGTTTTGTTATGTTAACGTAGATGGGGCAACGGCGATGGGATTTGACGCGGCTGAAGAGCTGATGGCACATCCTGAAAGGACAAATCACCGCCTCTTGCTGAAGAAATACCATGATATTAATGTTTAATCAAAATGTCTGCGGCTGATAATACGATATTCATTTACGGTGCGTCCGGCCATGCCGGCGTTGTGATTGACGCCGTGGAAAAAGCCTCAAGTTACACAATAGCCGGTCTGGTTGAATCATTTAAACCGATTGGACAGACCCTCTGCGGTTATAAGATAATAGGCAACGACGGCGATATACCAGAAATCATATCTGAATATAATATAAACGGGTGCATTATCGCAGTAGGGGACAACTGGGGCAGGTCACTGGTATATAAGAGAATTGCCGTGGCGGTGCCGGGGCTGAAATTTCTGTCGTCAGTGCATCCTACGGCAACAATAGCACGGGACGTAAGGCTTGGCAGGGGGACGGTTGTCATGGCAGGGGCGGTGATAAACGCGGGGGCGGCAATTGGAGATTTTTGTATCGTTAACACGAACTCTACGGTTGAGCACGACTGCGTGCTGCATAATTATTCAAGCATAGGGCCAAATGCGGCAATATGCGGCGGTGCGGAGCTGGGCGCATACAGCGTACTGTCAGCAGGGGCGACAGCCATAGAGAAAGTTACAATAGGAGAGCACGCGGTAGTAGGGGCGGGGTCAACCGTGATAGCCGACATTGCGCCATATACGGTAGCCTGCGGCAGCCCCGCAAGGCCAATAAGAAGCCGGGCAGAGGGTGAGAGATATTTGAGATAAGGGCTATTTTACGAAGAACTTCAGAGCGGCAATCATTATACCGATTTGACTGGCCCAGAAGGCGAGCATCCATTTGATGGATTCCAGCTTGGATTTCTCTATTTCAGCTTTTAGTTCAAGTTTCAGGTTATCGAGGTCTGTTTTGGAAGCCATCTCTTGACGCATAGCCTTAAGGTCGTCTTTGGTAGTTAGATCATTGCGGGAACTAAGGCTGACCTCACTGATAACGGCAATTAAATCGTCAACGCCGTCATCGCCAAGTTTCTCGCGTAATGTCTTAGGTATCGTCATAACACTCATATTGCTATTGTACAAAAATAGTAAAAATAATGCAACTGGCTTGACAGAATATGTCATGCTATAGCTCCTTGACAATATATTTTTGTTTATTTTAAACTTAAAATTGAAAGCATCTGGCCTTAAAGTGAGATAAAATGATAGAATTAGAATATACGCTGATAATAGAAGCGACTGATGAGCCGGATTATTTTGGTTTTTATTCCCCTGAGTTAGAAGGATTTACAGGAATCGGCCATTCAATTGAAGATTGTATCTATGAAGCCAAGTGGGGAATGAAAGAACATGTAAAAGTATTAAAAGAGAATGGACTCACACCCCCGCCGAGAAACCACAATCCAAGAATTATTATACAGAATGAGCGAGAAATGTCAGATGTTATCACACAGCGAAGATGAAGGTATTTGAGTTATGGAAAATCTTATTACTGAAGTCACAAGAAGAAACATTATTGATTACATAAGAGTACGAGATATTAAATGGGCGGGGCGGTTGGAAGAAACAGATTTTCTTAGCAGACTTTATGACATTGAGAAGTTGCCGTCTTCAGACCACAGATTTGAAACTACATATGATGACATTTATCAACATCGAGTTAAATTCATCTATGATTGGGATGACGATTGGGTGTTTTCGGATCAGCGGTTTAATTTAGATGATGGTGACGACAGTATCTTTCTTAGATTTCTTTGTATGATGCTTCATCCGGCGGTTCGTCCTGACATGAATGAAGTGAAGGAGTTACATCAGAGATTTAATGGTTATCTCAAAAACGACGGTTTTGAACTGGTTGAAACAGAAACAATGTCAGGCAGTCCAGTGTTTACACATAGAAGGTTAGATAGCACAAGAGATATAATAAAGAAAAACAATAATGAATTAGATAAAGCTCTAAATTCTGACTATGTTAGTAGTCAAATTAAGGTAATGGAATCCAACATCGAAATCATGCCAGATCTTGCTATTGGCACTGCAAAGGAACTTATTGAAACACTGTGCAAAAGCATACTAACAGAACATAACTCAGCGATAGAGCCTGGTTGGGATCTTCCTCAATTAATGAAGAAAACGGCAAAATTACTGAAGCTCACTCCAGAAGATATCCCGGATGAAAAAAAGGGATCAAAAACGATAAAAAAAATTCTTGGCAGCCTTACTTCTCTTGTTCACGGGCTTAGTGAACTCAGAAATGATTACGGTACGGGGCATGGTAAAGATAAGCAATTCAAAGGTCTTCATGCCCGCCACTCAATGCTTGCGGTTGGTGCCGCTTCTACTTTAGCGACTTTTTTACTCGAAACTCATAAAATAAAAAAATGATATATGGCAGAATGGGGGTCTGCAAAATAGGGTCAGTGACCTATCTTTGATTTGTTTTACTGTGCGCGCATCTCATTGCAGTCTTTTGACTTGACTCATATGATAAGGACAGAGCGGCACATCATCATATGAGATACACAACAGCATAACAGGAACGGAATATGACTTTAGCTGTTTTTGACGGGAAGCAAATTCGGCGCCATTATGATGAGCAGACTGAAACATGGTATTTCTCTGTGGTGGATATTATTCAGGTGCTTATCCAGCGGCCTGACTATCAGGCCGCAAGGAATTACTGGAAGGTATTGAAAAACCGTCTGAATAAGGAAGGCAGTGAGTCGGTTACAAAATGTAACCGACTGAAGATGATCTCAGCAGACGGCAAGAGATACCTCACCGACGCGGCTGACCCCGAAACGCTGCTTCAGTCCATCCCAAGCCCAAAGGCTGAGCCGATCAAAATGTGGCTTGCAAAGGTAGGCTATGAAAGAATGCAGGACATGGCAGACCCTGTACGCTCTCTTGACAGGGCGCGCCAATTCTGGCAGCAGCATGGCAGAAGCGAAAAGTGGATTCAACAGCGTATGATGGGGCAGGAAACCAGCAACAAGCTCACAGACTACTGGCAGGAACACGAGATAACAAAGGAAGAACAATACGCCATTCTGACAAATATTATACATCAGGATCTGCTGTTTAGGCTGGGGCTGCTTCTTTGTAAAACCGGCCCAAAAGGCTGTCGAATGTCAGATATTGTCTTAGCCTGCTCCAGCTAAACAGTATCATCTACTCCAATTGTAAAAAACTGACGTGCTAATTTAAGTCTATTCCCCGTCGCTGAGCCGTTATCATCTCTAATGGCAGCCATTAGAAAAGTGACCGCCATTAGAGAAAGTGTGCAATTACAATATGTTATGATTTCTCACGAACAATCTGCTATAAATCTTAAAATACAATCCTTGCCCTCAATCCAGTTACTGAGACACTCTTAAAATCACTAACACCAAGGGCGTTAGATATAAACTGGTAGTCCGGCCCAACTACGATATACTTGTTTAAAGCAGCATTATAGTATGCCTCTACGCGGTGTTCATTACGTCCAGCTATCGCCTGCTGCGACAGGGACTCTTTGTAGTCCCCTGACAGCAGAGACGTCCCATAGGCAATGCCGAACACATCTTCGTCTCTGTGCCATGCCAGACCATTTACGCTGACGCCGCCGCTTAGCGCTACGTCATAGTTATATATCTTAGGGCTCTGGTAACCGGCTCTTCCAAACACCGTCAGACATTTTGACAACTGATGGTCAACGCTTATGCCTAAACCGTATCCCTTGTCTGTAGTCGCCGTTGGATCAAGGATTTGGGTATGGTCAGTTTGATTTGTCCAGCCATATAAGCGATAGTTTCCCTGAAGTTCGCCAATTTTCGGTTTTACGCCAACCTCCGCTATCAGAAATGGTTTGTTAAATAAATTACTCCACGCGGAGTCACCGGGCTGCCAGCCGAGACTTATATCAACCAACTCATCAGGGCTTATCGTCAGCCGCGTTCCCGCAGTGTATCCGGGAAATTCTACGGCTAGGTTATTTATAAAGCCAGAGGCCTGAAACTGAACGTTTTCGTCATTGGCAGCGGCATTCGCATCGAAATATCTTGTTATGTCGAGTTTACCAACCGTAAGGGCTACCTTTTTATCGAGGAATTTGTGCTCATACCATGCCTCACGAATCCATATGTTACTGCTGGAATCTGCGGCAGTATCGTTTATACCCCAGAAGGTAGAAACTCTGCCAGAGCCTTTAAGCCCGCTGCCCGCCCCCATTTGCGTCCTGAAAAACAACGTACCGTCATCGCCAAGCGGCCTTGTAACATCTATCTGTGCCCGGATATTGCCTTCAGTTACGTCACCAGCGGGTGGTGTGTTTCGTTTATTGCCTATTGTCGTCTGACCAACCATAGTAACGTTACCGTTTATGCCCAGACCGTGCAGGAATTCCGGTATTCTATTTGCGTCAAGCGTTGCGTTATCCAACGTATTGGTCTTTTGTTCTGTCTTTGCTTCACTATCTTTATAACTCGGTTTGTCCTTTAGTTCTCCCATTATCTCTTCGTATTCCTTTTGATTGATAACACCTTTTTTCATCAAAACATTTAGAATCGCCTCTGAGTCAGTGTCCGAGGCATGGGAGTATGACGACGTGAACAACACCAATGAAACAGCTGCGAGTAAAACTATTGCAACATTTCTGAACATTATAACTTCCTCCTATTTCTTAATTATTATTTTACTCTCACTATACGACGTTATTGTTGAGCTGTCTTACTACGAATGAATGCGTTTATATTTGGGTTATAAGCAGCCTCCTTTATAAATAGATACCTGTCTACATCTTTCATTCTTTAAATATGCAATATTCATGCCACATATTTGCGAAGACCGAGAGGCGGATTGTCAGTGAGCATCAGATATGGTCATAAAGCATGAATTGCCAGAGATATGCAGCCTATTTGTTATACAAATCGTTGGCATATTGATTCATTTTTCACCCCAACGGGGTGGTCTCAAGCGGGAAATCTTTTCTCCTGACAGCAGGAAAAAAATGCCACTCTGCACATGTCGTAGAAGGCTAAAAGACAACATTTCGAGACTATTACGGCGCTATATTCGGGATGATACAGCGCCATGCACAGAGGATAAACGTTAGTATTTCAAGGTCTTGCAACTCCTTCTAATATTAAAGTCCTTAGTACTTTTCAAAGCTGTCATCTGTGCTTTTATCACTATCTTGCAGGTCAATGAATTTACCTTTGGCCGACGCTGTTGATTTTGCACGGAGATTTCTTGCCGGGGTAGTCTGATGTGCTAATGCCATGGGTTTACGCTTTGGTTTTGCTTGTAATTTTGTATAATCGTCGGTACCAGTCTTAAAGAAAGCAATAGTGTTTCTCAACTGATCTGCCTGTGATGCTAATTCCTCAGATGTGGAGGACATCTGCTCTGCCGCCGAGGCGTTTTGCTGGATTACCTTGTCAAGCTGTTGAATGGCTTTGTTGATCTGATCGGCTCCAGAGTTCTGTTCGTTGCCGGCAGCCGTTATCTCCTGCACTAAGTCTGCCGTTTTTCTTATATCAGGTACTAATTTATTCAGCATATTTCCGGCCTGTTCGGCTATGCTTACGCTGGAATTTGAGAGGCCGCTTATCTCACCAGCGGCCTTCTGGCTTCTCTCTGCAAGCTTTCTTACTTCTGAGGCGACAACGGCAAATCCCTTGCCATGATCTCCAGCCCTTGCCGCTTCTATTGCCGCGTTTAATGCTAATAAGTTGGTCTGTCTGGCTATTTCCTCTATAATAGAAATCTTACTGGCTATATCTTTCATGGCGCTGACGGCTTCTGTTACCGCTTTACCAGTGTCAAGAGCGTCGTTTGCCGCCGTTGTTGATATTGCCTCTGTCTGCCTTGAATTGTCGGTAGTTTGTTTTATATTCGATGTCATCTGTTGCATTGACGCGGATGTCTCCTCAATTGAGGCCGCCTGTTGTGTTGCACCTTCTGAGAGTTGCTGCGCGCCTGAGGAGAGTTCATTGCTGCCTGAGGCAACATTATCAATTGCTGAACGCACACCGGCTACTACCGCTTTCAGTTTCTCAACCATATCGTTTAGTGCGTTGCCAAGCTGCCCTAACTCATCTTTTCTGTCCAAATCTATCTTCTTGCTTAGGTCTCCGTCTGCTATACCCTCTGCAAACACCACAGACTTCTTTAATGGCCGGGTTATGCTTTGGCTAATCAATATGCTTAGCGCTATGACTAATATCAAGCTTACCGCCGATATTATCATTACTTTTGAAACAGAAGCATCCGTTACATCAATAATTCCATGTGTTTTTTCTTTTATTTCTGTAGTCTGCTCATCTCTGAAAACTCCAGCCTTTTTCTGTAGATCCGAAGAGATCTTGTCAAAGTCTTCCATAATTACGTTGCCGGCATCAATCCCTTGTTCTACGTAGGCATTTGCCATTTTCCTGCCCAAATCATAGTATCTGTTAAATAATCCTTTTAATTCATCCATCTTTTTTAATGATTTCTCATCGTTTTCAGCCTTATACATCCCAATAACCTTATCGAGGTCCGCTAAAAACGTCTTCGCTGCCTTATCCGCTTCTTTATAGCCGTCCAAATTATGAGTAGCGGAGACATCCGTTAAAAACTGCTGCACCTGTGTAATATTTAAAACCATATCGTCGGCAATAAGGGCATATAGCAGACTTTCCTCTTCAACTTGAACAACATTCTTCCTAATTATTTGAAATCCAAGATAAACATTTGCCACTAGCGTAAGTAAAAGCAATAAAACAATTGCAAAACTACCACCAATCCGTACAGATACCGAGAAATTCTTTAACATTCACTGACCCTCCTATCTTTGCTCAGTGTGATTAATGTGACCATGATACTATAAGCTACTCCAATGTGTCCATACCTATAAGCATTTTTGTCGCACGAAAGTAGAAATGTCTGTTAATAATCAAAGCCCATATCTGGGTGAGATGACAAGGCATTATTTTTAGGCCGTCACCCTTTTCGATTGTTTAAACTCCTGTCTTTTTGTACCCTGTCTCTTGCCTTTACCTCGTCGCATAAAGCTCACGGTCAGGTAGTCCGCCAACGAGCGATCGGGTATATTCAGTCCAATACCGCCTCCTTACAGTCTTTTATCCAATAGTCCCTTGTCCCTGTTGAAAAATGGGATGTGTCCCTGTTCCCAACTCTGCAGAGGTTTATCACACAACGGTAGTTAAGAAGGCAGCTTGATGAGTGGTTACTTAAATATCTATCTTATCTAAAATACACCAAAAAATGGTATTGACATCGGGGGTACACATTTTGTTATATTAAATCGGGTAGAAGATTGAAAGATATAGGAGGTTTTCAACATGAGATTACTGGACGACATGAAAATCGGAACGAAGTTGATAGGAAGTTTCCTTGTAGTAGCTCTGATAGCCGCATTTATAGGTGTCTTTGGGATAATTAACTTACATAAAATTGAAGAAGCGGACACAATGTTATATGAAAAAATGACGGTACCAATAAGCCAGTTGGGCGACATAGCGACGAGTTTTCAGAGGATTAGGATAAACGTGATGGAGCTGTCAGATGCAAAGACAAAAGAAGAAATGCAAAAACCCCTTGATTTAATAACACAGTTAAGGGCAGCAATAGAAAAGGACGCAACGGAATTTGAGAAAACAATTATTCGGGAAAATACAAGAGAGTCTTATAAGCATTTTCTTGAGACAAGAAAGGCCTACGGGGCAGTAATAGACAAGGTTGTAGCGATGGTGTCTGCCGGTAATAACGCGGAGGCAGATGCTTTTATCAAGGGCGAGGGCAAAAGAATAGCTGTTGAGGAACAGAAGGCCATTGATGCCTTACAGGAAATAAAAGTAAAGGCGGCCAAAGAAACATCAGACTCAAACACGGCGCTTGCCAGTAAGGTTACGAATTTGATAATCACTGCAACGGCAACAGGCGTGTTTATAGCCTTGCTGCTAGGATTTATTATTTCCGGTTCGATAAGCAAGCCCCTGAAACGCGGGGTGGTGTTTGCCGAGGGCGTAGCAGGCGGAGATCTAAGCAAGAAGATAGATTTGGACAGAAAAGACGAGGTAGGGCAGCTTGCAAACGCATTAAACGATATGGTTGAAAAGCTAAAAGATGTCGTATCCAACGTGCGTACGGCAGTAGATAATGTAGCGGCTGGAAGCACCGAACTATCCTCAGGCGCCCAGCAGCTATCAGAAGGCGCTACCGAACAGGCGGCCAGCGTTGAGGAGACATCCTCATCAATGGAAGAGATGACCTCAAACATCAGGCAGACCACAGACAACTCAAAGCAGACAGAGGCGATATCAACAACGGCTGCAAAAGACGCGCTTGAAAGCGGCAAGGCCGTCTCAGAGGCCGTTGCGGCGATGAAGGAGATAGCGAGCAAGATTTCGATAATAGAGGAGATAGCGAGGCAGACCAACCTGCTGGCATTAAATGCGGCAATTGAGGCGGCAAGGGCAGGGGAGCACGGCAAGGGATTTGCGGTTGTGGCCTCAGAGGTCAGGAAACTCGCCGAGAGGAGCCAAAAGGCGGCTGGAGAGATAAGCGGCCTATCCTCATCTAGTGTAAATATAGCGGAGCAGGCCGGCGCGATGCTCAATAAATTAGTACCTGATATAAGAAAAACGGCGGACTTGGTGCAGGAGATAACCGCGGCGAGCAACGAACAAAACGCCGGGGCAGATCAGATAAACAAGGCCATTCAGCAGTTGGACCAGGTCATACAGCGAAACGCCTCAGCCGCAGAGCAGATGGCCTCCACATCTGAGGAGTTAGCGTCACAATCTGATCAACTGCAAAGCGCAATTGCATTCTTTAAGACCGGTTCCGACGGTGCAGGCAGAGTTCAGACAAAGGCGAAACGTAAACCCACGGTACTGGCACACACGGCTGCCGTGCAAAGGTCAAAACCGTCGGCACCTGCAAGAGGTAAAGTAATTCAATTAGAAGATCACAAAGACCATGCTGATGACAGTGACTTTGAAAAGTATTAAAATAGGGTGTGAGTAACGCAAAATATAATACAGTTTCTTCTGTTTAAGCGCGGCGATGTGGGGGGGGGGTAGTAAAGTCTATCTACCCCCACATCGCCGCTTTTTTCTCTTGGCTAATGGTGCCGCTGCCGGGTCAATAATAGGGCTGTATTTCTGCTATTGATGAGGATAGTAAATATTGATATATAACGGGTTATTGGGGTATCATAATTTCATGAAGGCAGGAGAGGCTTTTGCATAAGATTCATATCAGGAACTTTGGTCCAATAGAACATTTGGAAATGGACATAAAGGATTACCTCGTCCTGATAGGCGAACAGGCCACCGGCAAAAGCACGCTAAGTAAGCTGATTTATTTCTTTAGAACTATAAAAGATGAGATGTACAAGTACTTCAGGGATACGATAAATAACTCATCTGCTCATGAAGGTATTGACAGCACGTTTTTAACGGCTAGTTTAAGAGGTGTTATCAGACAGAAATTTCTTAATATTTACGGCTCATCATATTCTATGAGAGATTTGTTTGCTACATATAAATACGACAACGATAAATCAATAACAATAAGCTCAACAGGTAATCAACCACTTCATATTGCAATGAGTGGAACACTGGAGAATAATTATAAAAGGGTTTTTGAGAATTGTTTTAATAACATAATGAGCATCAATGACGCGATTACGGGGTCGTCTTCAGATGTAGATATTAGTATGATTAATCAACAAAAGGATCTATGCTTCAAGGATTTGAAAGCCAAGTTAAGCCTCTTTTTTAATGATGATACCTCAGTCATATATATTCCTGCAGGTCGGGCTATGGCAACGGTGTTTGCTGACCAGATGAATGTAGAAGACATTGACTACAAAGATATATTAACCGGTAGTTTTATTGAAAGAATAAAAAGCTATAGAGTTCTTCATTTAAAGGATGTGAGGCAAAACTATGGAAGAACACCCGTCCACAATTTTGCGGATGACCGTTTAAAAAGTATACTCAAGGGTGATTATGCCTATGAAAAAGTTAGCAGGGATGAAGAAAAAATAAAATATGAGGAAAGGTTATATATAAAGGGAAACAAATTCGTAAAGATGCAGTTTGCCTCATCGGGGCAGCAGGAATGTCTATGGATATTATTATCACTAAATAAGATTCTGAACGATTATCATCAGCACAATAAACAAAAAGTCTTATTTATAGTAGAGGAGCCGGAAGCACATCTATATCCAGTTGCTCAGCGGGAATTAGTCGAATTTATAAGTTACGTTGTAAAAGCCACGGGAAGCCACATGATAATTACCACTCACAGCCCATATATCTTGACAAGCCTTAATAATCTCATACTTGCCAATAACGTCGCCCAAAAAAGCGGCAAAGAAAGTGAAGTATCTGAAATTGTTGATAGAGGTACATGGATAGATGTTGATAAAATTGGCGTGTTTGAGATGGCAAAAGGAGGATGTGAAGATATAGTGGATAGAGAGGTAAATTTCATCAAGGCCGAGGCGATAGATAAGGCGTCTGACGAGATAGAAGTGAATTATGAAAAGCTGTTAGATATAAATTAATAGATATGATTTGTGACACATTCAAAAATGAATATCCTCAATTTCGGCATTGTATCCTATGTGATAGAAATGATAGTGGATTCCATGTTGAAGAAAACGGTAAAGAGTTCATAGTGAATAATACATCCAATAAACGGTTCATGGTAATTCAGATAGATGATTGTATCATTAAAAATGGACAACCGAAGTGTGATTAACCGTTTTACTTTTAGAACCATCTCGATAACCTCCGCTTACAAACACATACTCAAGCGGCGGTAAACGATCAGGGCCATATTGTCTTAGTGGGATTAACGTATTGCTATAGCAAAGTTCATTACTAAAACGAATTATCTCAGGCATACACCTGAAGTGTTCGCGTAAAGTTATCTGCCGTGTCGGGTATAATCGCTTGGCATGATCGAATAGACTGCTCTGAACGTGGAATTGATCTCTGAATGCAAAATCATGGAGGTAATCATCCATCAGGTTGTGCACATTAACCCGCTCCAACCCAACTGCATCCGGGCTGATTTGCTTATCGTCTCCTACGATGATTATTTTCTTGCCCAAATAAAATAATGGAAGAGCCTCAAGGCCGCACTGTGACGCCTCGTCAACAATTATTACGTCGAACATTTCTGGTGCCGGCTCAACTGTATCCCAAATCCTATGAAGCGGCATGACCCATGCAGGAATGGCGTCGAGACATTCACTGAGATGATGTTGTGATTCGCGCCTATAGCGGGTTGCGTATTTTCCAGTTCCTTGTCCAAGTAGTTTCATTGAATTTTGCCATGCTACCATATGCTGTCGGTGAGTGTCTGTGAGCCGCGAGAAACAAAATGACCACGCATGAAGCGCCGCAAGCTTGCCGATGTTTCTTTCGATCTTATCTTCTATCCGCTTTACACGCACTGAAAGACTTGGGAGGTCGTCTTGTTTTATATAATCCTCAAGCCAAGACTTTGCCTGTGCCCAATGGAACGCGCTTTTCTCTGCTGAACTCGAGTATCCCAGCAGGTATCGTTACAGGTGCGTTCCAATTCTTCTGTCATCTTAGGTACATGGTAGCGCAATTTAGCCATATTTTCATTAACTTTCTGAAATTGCTGACGATCTTTTTCTAATGCCTGAATTTTACTTTCGCACTGTGCGAATAAATCTATGTTGCGCATACCAACTGCTTGAATCAAATCTTTTGTTATGGGATGGGCGTTGTTCTTTGCGGCAAAGGATACAAGCGGAAGCTCGATACCGTGGATGCCGTCTGTGGCAAGCCGCCTTTTGTGACCGGCAAGAATGAGAAGGCAAACGGCAATCACCTGTTTAATCTGCGCCCCATCTAACCAATTTGGCTCCGGCATAGTCGGACATTGCCGCATGGCCGCACGGCATTGTTTAAGAAGTTCCTCTAATTCAAAAACAGCATCAAGGGCATCACACTGAATCTTGAGCGCTTGCAGCTGCATGAAGTAATGGCCTTCAATAGGCTCACAACAGTTTGTCCAGTTGTCCCAGGCCTTTTGGCATTCAACACGCACATAGAGAGCGTCTGCTAAAACAGACAGATGGTCAATGGTACACGCACGTCCATTCAACAAAACGGTTTTAAGTACGTGAATACGTTCTTTGACCAGCTTTGGGCGAAACAGCCACCATCCAAGGCCGCCGCCATTGTCTATATGTTGTTTTAATTCGCATACATCGTTAAGCAAGGCCCTCATGTCAGCGCCTTTTGGAAAGACAAGGGTGTTATCGTCTGCCGCTGAAATGCGTGGCTCTATCAAAGTGATTATATCCTTTGTAACGCGGTAACGCTCACGCCACAATGCGCTATTGCCATTTATTGCGCCGTTTAAAACATCCTGTATCCATGGATGAGCAGATATTGACACATGTTGGAGCTTGTCGTTGAATGCAGAAAGGACATCAGTGATTGCCTCAACGGCAGAGGCGTTACTCTCTGATAACAGTTCAGCGGTGTGGCCGTCCACTCCTTTTTTCAGTCGGTCCTCATTGTCAATTGCCATTTTCTCACACTTAACGAGGTTTGCAAACTCCGCAGCCGATGGCAATGCCTCTGGCCACTCATAACATAGCTCCTGACGTTTATCTGGCGTAAAATGGCGTAATGCCTCAAGCATTTTTGGCAAAAACGTCTCAGGGATTGGGCAAGCCATATTTATTTGAGGCTTATCTATGAACCAGCCATAGACTTCACTGTCACGACTGACGGCCTCAGCAATTTCTTTAGCCGTGCCGTGATAATTTCCCTCTGCAATGGAATGTGAATAGTTTTCTGATTCCCTTATGACGCGAAGACGATTTTCAATCTCGGACTTCTCCTCTTTTAACTCAAGGATGGTTTTATTGATGACATCGCGTTCCTTATCGGCATGTTTTTCGTCCCATAGTGCACTCTTATGAAGTATTCCTCTGACGCTGGCCTCAAGAGATTCCTTCTCTTCAAGGCCGCTGCTGAGCATATTGATACAGAGCTGGCCGAGTTCAGGAGGCAATAGGCCATTAAGAACGGCAAGCGCACGTGGCGTCTTGGCTGTGACAAGGATTCGCTGCCCTGTTGCAAGCAGATGGCAGATTAAATTGGCAATTGTATGGGATTTTCCCGTGCCTGGAGGTCCCTGCACCACAACTCCGCCCGAATTTCTTATTTTATCTACAATGCGCCGCTGCTCCTCATTCGACGGCTTTGGGAAGAACACAAATTCAGTGCCTTCATCAGTCTGGCCGTCAGGCGAATCGCTATAGCTCATAGGAGAGATTTCAGCAAGCCTTTGAAACTCCGGTGGAATATCGCCATCAGTCTCAATCCTTTTCTTAATTTGCTCTAAAGTCATGATAAGACCTTTGGTGGAGCGTTTTCTAAGTATAAGAGCTGGTGCATATTCGATTATTGGTTTGCTGGACGCTGCAACGCCGCTTCTCTCTATTGTGTCCTTGTATTGCCCCTGCGGGTCAAGAGAATGCACGATAGGCTCAACAACGCCTTTGACGCAGTTATCCCACGGGTCATCATTGGCAGCTTCCAATGCCTTCTTCGCTGTACTTTCTGATCTGGACAATTGTTCACCATCAAGCATATCAAGTTCCGGGCGAACTTTTGCGCCGTCTTGCGTAGGCCCGACAGTAAATATGCCCTGACGCGCATCAAACTCAATTGTTGCATTGGCGGCAATTACATGGCGGCAAACGCGCTGCCCCGCAGATATATTCCAAGTAAGAAGACCAAGTCCAAGCACAAGCTCGTACTGCTCAGATCTACGGAGTTGATCCTGATGGAGGGCAAAGAGCTCGGAATAGACCTTGTTTATTGGCTCCCAAATATTATGCTTCTCCATCCACGGCAGCCAATGCTGCTCAATATATCGCTCCCATGCCCTCTGTATTTCTGGATTGTCTGCAAGATGCTCTGTTATAGTAATAAACTCTGATTGATCAGAGCCTTCCTGCCATGCAGGATTCTTAACCCGTCTTGTTAGCTCAGGCATCAGATCGGGTAAATTATTCTTATCATACAAAGATGATTTATCACACCAGTCTTTGCATGGTTCGGCAATAGCAGGCAGCCGCGGTTCAGTCTGTTTGCGAATCTCAATCCAGATGTCAGAATCATATGATTCATTGTTTGATTCCCATGCCCGAGTAAAACATCCTTTTGATCTTGGAATTTCGCTCAGCCAGATGACTTTTACATAATCAGCATCAGCAATATCACGTATCACCTTAGCGCTTTGTGATGCAAGCCTTAGGAGATAATCCACCAACCTGACGGCTTTGTCATTCTTATTATAATCATTTTCTTGCGCCATTATATATTTCCATGAGTTTAATCATGCCAATAAGTAACCAATAATAGCAATAACTATTTTAAAATATGTTTGTTGCTAACTATGCCT
>JAKOEO010000067.1 GCA_022321325.1 Candidatus Magnetominusculus sp. LBB02
TCGTCAAATATCTCGCTGACATATTGAATTTCAAGAAAGTGGTTGCCTGAGCCAAGAGTGCCTTGCTGGTTTTGACCGCGCTTAAGCGCCTTGTCGCTAATTGTATCCGGGTCGGCGCCTTCAATGCAGCCGCCTGACTCGGTCTTATCCAAATCGTCTGCCGTCCCGTAGCCCTGTTCAACAGCCCAGCGCGCCCCTTTTCTTATCAACGCCCGCTCATCGTCAAGTGACAGGGCGACTGTTCCCTTTGTTCCCACTCCTGATGGTACGTTATTATAAAGAACCCCGACGAGGTCCTTAATCCTCTTGAGCACCTCACCTCTGGTGAGATTGCTCCTGAGGAGCCTCACTCCTCAATTAATGTCATAGCCCACGCCGCCTGGCGAGATTATCCCGTCGTTAATGTCAAAAGCCGCAACGCCGCCAATTGGGAATCCATAGCCCGTATGAATGTCGGGCATCGCCATCGCCGCCCTGACAATCCCCGGCAGTGAGGCAACATTGGCAACCTGCTCAATTGCCCCCGCCTCAAGGAGTCCCTCCAGCTCTGCGTCCACATATATGATGCCAGGCACTAACATGCCTGGGCCTGCCGACACTTCTATCCTGTTTTCGTCTATTCTGACAATCTTTCCCATCATCTGCCTCCCTGTCATGGCCTCATCATATTCTATTTTATAATAATGGCGGTAGTAATTTATAGCACTGATATAATATAATACTAATGAGTCGGTGAGTTTGTGAATATTCGCACATGATTTTATGCTGGCTGCAAGGAGGGGTTATGGGAGTACAACTGCTGAAGGAGCAAACGAAGTCTGATTTGACCAAAGACCTTAGATGTCTGCCCTGCCTGACGCTTTTAAAGGAGGATGATTTCGCCGACATCATAGACTGTGTGCAGATACGTAGATTGTGCAAGCACGAGGTAATATTTCTTGAGTCAGAACCTTTAAAGGCGACCATTGTCGTTCAGACCGGTTCGGTAAAGATATACAAGACGGCCTCTAACGGCAGGGAGTTGATAGTTAACATACTTTGGCCGGGCGAGTATTTTTGTTATCCGCCGCTTAAGGATGAGACTTCTAACATCATTAATGCGATGGCCTTTACCGATGCAACTGTGCTGATGATACCTTCGGAGAAATTCTACTCGCTTCTTAACAAAAAAATTGGCGATGTCGGCCTGAGCATTGTTGCCGGGCTTTGTGACAAGATAACGGTTCTTTCTGATAAACTCGACGACCTCGCCTTCAAAAGCGTTCAGCAGAGGCTTCTTAAGGCACTCCATGACCTGACTGACGGACAGGAAGAAGAAAACGGTTTAGTCACTGTGCCCGTTAACCATCAGGAACTTGCCTCGCTTGTAGGAACGGCGCGCGAGGTAGTATCAAGGATTATCAGCACTCTTAAAGAGAAGAAGATCGTATCGAACGCACGGGCAAGGAATTTCAAGATCAACAGAAAGTTGCTCCTCAAATACATCAAGAGCGAATCTAAGTCCCATCCGACAACTTGCTGCGGCGTTAACGCTAAAACCTGATATTATGATTTGGAGGCAGAATGAGATTCATAGGGCTTGACGCAGGTTCCGTCAGCGTTAAGATTGTCGTTATGGACGACCAGGCACGGGTAGTTGACAGCGTATATGAAAGGCACAGGGGCCACTCCATAAGCGTAGCGTATAAGAATTTAGCTACTATCGCCTCACAAATGGATTTAAAAGATACCGCTGTCTCCATTACCGGCACGGCAGGCAAGACAATTGCCACGATACTCGGCATAAGACATACGAACGAGCTTGCAGCTCAGTCCTATGCCGCAAGAAAACTCTTCCCATCGGCCAATACGATAATAGAGATGGGAGGGGAGGACTCGAAATTCATTATACTTGACGGTGCCGGCATAAGGGATTTTTCGATGAACTCTGTGTGTGCCGCCGGTACCGGCTCGTTTTTGGACCAGCAGGCCGAGAGGCTCCGGCTGACGATAGAGGAATTTGGCGAGATGGCCGTTAAGACTAAAAACCCGCCTCGCATTGCCGGTAGATGCAGCGTATTTGCCAAGAGCGACATGATACACCTGCAGCAGATCGCCACGCCAGTCGAGGATATTGTTGCCGGGCTGTGTTTTGCCGTTGCGCGCAATTTCAAGGGTACGATTATCAAGGGACGAACTGTCATTCCAGATATAATATTTCAGGGCGGCGTTGCGCTGAACAAGGGGATGGTAAGGGCATTCAGAGAGGTGTTTCAGCTTGATAATCTGATAGTCCCTGAAAAATGCGAGTTTATGGTAGCAGTTGGGGCAGTCTTAAAAGACATGGAAGGCGGTGAAAAAAACTATATAGACCTCTCTCTCATTGATAAATACCTGAGGACGGCTAAATTTGCCGAGGCAGGCAAACCTGTTTTGATAGCGAATGGCGATGATTTCATCGAAAGACATGTAAAGTCGGCCCATCTGCTTAACCGGATTACGCCGCTTGCCCCGCCTTCTGAGGGCGGCCCGTCTGAAGATAAGATTATGACATATATGGGCGTGGACATTGGCTCAATAAGCACCAATCTCGCCGTCATAGACAAGGAAGGCAATCTGCTTGCAAGGCGTTATTTAATGACGGCGGGAAGGCCGATTGAGGCCGTAATGCAGGGCCTTGCAGAGATAGAGAAGGAGATTGCAGGGCGCATTGAAATCGGGGGCATTGGCACAACAGGCTCCGGAAGATACATGATAGCGGACTTTATAGGCGCTGACATCGTGAAAAACGAGATAACCGCCCAAGCCACAGCGGCAATTTCCATTGACAGTGCCGTTGATACGATATTTGAAATAGGCGGCCAGGACTCCAAGTACATTTCCATAGAAGACGGCGTTATTACAGACTTTGAGATGAACAAGGCATGTGCCGCCGGTACGGGGTCTTTTTTAGAAGAACAGGCAGAGAAACTCAGCATCTCCATAAAAGAGGAATTCGCGAAGGAGTCTTTTTCCTCCTGCCAGCCGTGCAATCTGGGCGAACGCTGTACGGTATTTATGGAAAACTCTCTGATGGCGAACATCCAGCGCGGCGCAGAGAAAAATGACCTGCTTGCGGGGCTTTCGTACTCAATTGTTGAAAACTATATAAACCGTGTCGTTGCCGGTAAAAAGATTGGCAATAAGATATTCTTTCAAGGTGGCACGGCCTATAACAAGGCGGTTGTGGCGGCATTTGAGAAGTTCACCGGCCAGACGATAACCGTACCTCCAAACCATGACGTTACGGGGGCAATCGGCATGGCACTGATTGCCAGAGACGCTATGGAGGCAGGCAAACCATCGGCCTTCAAGGGATTTTCGATAACAGAACGGCCATATTCCGTGTCGTCGTTTGAGTGTAAGAGCTGCTCCAACGTATGCGAGATAAACCGCGTTACGATTGAGGGCGAAAAGAGAAAGCTCTTCTACGGAGGCAGGTGTGAAAAGTATGATATAAAAGAAAAAACTGATATGGACGACTTGTTCGCATTCAGAGAGGAACTCCTGTGGAAGGGCTATGAACCGGCGCAGGTGACTACAAACGGCAAGGGAAAACCGGTGTTAGGCATACCGTATATCTTTTTATTTCACGAATTCCTGCCGTTTTGGACTACCCTGCTTAAAAAGCTGGGCTTTGGGGTGGTGGTATCGCCCAAGACAAACAGGCAGGTGGTAAATCTTGGCGTTGAGACCGTGCTCTCAGAGTCGTGTTTCCCCGTAAAGGTAGCCCACGGGCACGTAAAATGGCTGCTTGAACAGGGAATTGAGCATGTGTTTCTACCGTCGTTTGTAAATATAAGCGCCCCCGGCGAGGACTTCTCAAAAGGCTCTCCTTGTCCATATACGCAGACCATGCCATATCTGTCAAAGGCGGCCTTTAAGCATATGCGCCTCTATAGACCGATAATAGACTTCACGCGCGGCGATAAATATTTGATAAAACAGCTAAAAACGGCCTTCAGGGCATTTTCTCCGTCATCGAAGACGATAGAGAAGGCGCTAAAGGACGCAAAAAACGCCCAGGAGGAGTTTTATATAGAGATGCAGGAACGCGGCAGTCAGATACTGACAGGGCTTGCCGAAAAGACAATCGTCATCATAGGCAGACCATACAACTCATTCGACAGCGGCGTAAATCTCCAGATACCAAAGAAACTGGCCTCATTAAATGTCCTTTCCATTCCAATGGACATGCTGCCGCTGGCACGTATTGACATCTCTGACCGCTGGCAGCAGATGTACTGGCGAAGCGGCCAAAGAATAATCAAGGCAGCGCGCTATATAAAGGACAACCCCTATCTGTATCCCATATATATTGGGAATTTTAACTGCGGGCCAGATTCCTTTATCTTAAAATATTTTAAGGACGAGCTTGGCGACAAACCATTTTTGCACCTTGAAATAGACGAACACAGCGCCGATGCCGGTGCCATAACGCGCTGCGAGGCATTTCTTGACAGCATAGAAAACAGAAAGATACGGCCCTCAAAGCCTGTGGAAACGCTGGTAAGGCCGATTATGCGTCCATCGAAGGACAACATCATCTACATCCCGCGCATGTCCGACCATGCCTTTGCCATAGCCGGGGCGTTTGAGTATGCGGGGATTGCCTCTGAGGTGCTGCCGCCAAGCGATTCTGAGTCCATTGCGCTTGGCAGAAAGCATGTTTCCGGCAAGGAGTGCTACCCATGTGCCGTCACAACGGGCGATATGTTGAGAAAGGTATTTTCAAAGGGGTTTGATGCTGGACACTCGGCATTTTTTATGCCATCTGGTACAGGGCCGTGCAGATTTGGGCAGTATAACGTATTTCAGCGGCTGCTGCTTGATAACATCGGACTGAAGGACATCCAACTGTTTTCCCCCGTGCAGGACTCAAGTTTTTACGCAGACCTGGGGATAGCCGGCGGGGATTTTATTACCCGTACATGGAAGGGGATTGTCGCCATTGAGCTTCTTACTAAGTGTCTGCATGAGACGCGTCCATATGAAACTGAAAAAGGGCGAACGAAGGCGCTCTATAACAAATACCTGATGGAAGTCTATGATTCCATCAGATGCGACAAGCACAAGTTAACTAATGTGTTAAAAGATGTGCGCGCGGCATTTGAGGCCGTGCCGGTTGACCGTACTGTCAAACGGCCCGCGATAGGCGTGGTGGGGGAGATATTTGTCAGGTCTAACAAGTTTTCCAATGAAAATCTTATCGAGAAGATTGAGGCCCTCGGCGGTGAGGCATGGCTTGCGCCGGTTGAGGAGTGGATATATTATGTGAATTATTTCGGCCTCAAACATGCCTTGATAAAAAAGGATTATTCTGCTACTATAGACATTATCATAAAGAGGTTGTACAAGAAAAACGTGGAGAGGCAGTATCACAAACATTTTAAAGGTTTTTTAAAGACTCTGCACGAGCCGGACACGCGCATGATAATCAAAAAGGCGCGGCCATACGTGGATGAGTCATTTGAGGGCGAGACGATACTAAGCATAGGGAAGTCGGTGGATTTAGCAGAGCGCGGCGTGGGCGGCATAGTCAACACGATGCCATTTGGCTGTATGCCAGGCACTATTGTCTCAGCGCTTATGAGGGCATTAAGCAGGGACTATTCGGTTCCCTCTATCAGCATCCCTTATGACGGCACGGAGTCTAATACAACAGTGATGCAGCTTGAGACTTTTATGGAACAGATAAAAAATAATCATAACGGGAGGCAGCATAGTGGGTAACGTAAAGAAGTGGAGAAAGAAGAAGATGTCCAAGCACAAGCACAAGAAACTGCGCAGGAAGATGAAGTATCAGCGCAGGAGAAAATAGCCGCTTTTTCAGATTATACGGGGAATCCATTCAAATATAGCAGATTCTGAATGGCTCTGGCGGTTAGCTCGACTGGCCAGCATAGTCATAGGCTGATGAGGAAATCAGGGGTGCCTTTGCCAATTGTCGTGGCAAGTTGATTCCCGAACTCTTAACAGCCTGTTCAACAGGGTCTTCATGCGCTTAGAAAGCGGCTTTTCTACTTTATTGTGGATTATATAAGCAGCTAAAAGCATTGTGGTAAGTATACAAACCATTATGATGTGAGCGTTGATATGTTGATAACCTAAGTTAACAATCATTAGACCGGCGTTTTGGTGAATCAAATATAAGGGATATGTAATAGCCCCGGGTATCAACCATCGTTTGCTAAAGAGGCTTGTGGTGCACCTCATCGTTATTAGTAAAAACATCACGAAAAATACAGAGATGATAATAACTACAACAATTCCACTGAAATCATAGCGGTAATCATTAGCCATACCGAGGCATTGTCTATAAGCCCCTTTGAGGCTCAAAAGGTAACACATTGCTATGATAATTATCTTATAGACACTAAATCCTTCGGTTCTGATCAAATAGAACATCCCTCCAGCTATAAATAACGGTGCAAACCCGTTTAGGGAAATGATTTCGCCATAATGAAATATTGACCATAATACGTTAAGGACAAGCCATAGACCGAGTAACTCCTTAGCTTTATGAATCTGATTCAATATCAAAACGACAAGAACCAAGCCATAGAATTTGATCTCGATAGTCAGAGTCCAGTACACACCGTCAATATAGTGTATGTTATCAAAAAAACCGCTAAACATGGTCATATTGATTGCGTATTGGAGTAATGATACATGATATCTGCTGTCACCGGCTAAAATGCTTATTATTGAGGTTACAGAACAAGAGACCCAGAAGGCTGGATAAAGACGAACTACTCGTGAAATGACAAAGCCTCTGGCTGAACTGCTCATCGCAGTCTTGAGAATCACAAATCCACTAATGATAAAAAACAGATATATGGCAAAGTACCCATATTTCGCAACTTGCGCAAAATACAAATAGGGCATATCAGTCTTATGTTTTAAATAGCCGTGGAATCCATAATGGAAGAAAACAACTGACAAAGCAGCAATAAACCGCAACAAGTCAATTTCATAAAACCTATCCCGGCTGCGTTCATTGGCATATCCACTACGCATTGAATCCAAACTGAACAGCTTTCATACAAGCTCTCCTCACTTTGCTTTATACTCCGCTTGCTCTGCTGCCAATTATCTTACTTTTTTTCCTGTGTTCTTTGCATTATCTTTTTATGGCGGCCATTGGATTCCTTAGGAGATTGGGGTTTAATTTTTCAATGTTCGCCATATTTATGCTATAGTTATACGATAACGTTATGAGATGACGGCAAAGAAGGACATATATCGGTGAGCACAGGGATACGTAGCAGCGATAGAGATATTGCATACATATTTACTCTTAAGGATGGTTTAAAATGGAAGACCAAGGTCTATGGGCTTACCCTGATGGAACGAGCTATGTTGGCGAGTTTAAGAATGGCCGGCCGGCCGGCCACGGCACGGTAACTTACTCTAATGGCGCCAGATACGTCGGCGGATGGTATGATGATAAAAGGGAAGGACAGGGGACTTTGACCTTACCCGATGGACGAGGCTATATTGGAGCGTGGAAGGATGATAAAAAGGAAGGATACGGTACATTCACCTGGCCAGATGGAAGTAAGTATATTGGACAGTGGAGTGATGATAAGCATTGTGGGCAGGGAACTATGACTTTTTCCGATGGGGCTACGTACATAGGACAGTGGAGCAATGGCAAGCGGCATGGACAGGGGACTATAACCTTTCCTGATGGAGCTAATTATGTCGGCCAGTGGAGCAATGGTAAAATGGAAGGACACGGCAGTTACACATGGCCTGATGGAAGAAGGTATAGCGGTCAGTGGAAGGATAATAAGCAAACTGGCCAGGCAACAATTGAGTGACTCAATAGACAGTGTACGGATGGTGAAGCGGTGCATCCATAACAGGTCATTAGTAGAATTATTCTGATAGGAAATGTTATATTAGACAAGGTCTAAGCTTATGTACTAAAGGTGTTATGAAGGGTTAAACATGCCTAGAAAGCTATTGTTAGTGGATGACAGCGCAACAACGCAGCAGGTGGTGGAGCTGATACTATCTGAGGAGGGCTTTCAGCTTCTCAGTGTCAGCAGCTCACAGGAGGCCCTTGACAAGATAAGCGAGTTCAACCCTTCCATAGTACTTGCCGACGCTGATTTGCCTGATATAGACGGCTATAGCCTCTGTCAACAGTTAAAATCAAACGACACGACAAAGCATATCCCTGTTATTATGCTTGTTGGGGCATTTGCGACGCTAAATGAAAATAAAATTAAGGATTGCGGCGCCTCAGATTATTTAGTTAAACCCTTTGACTCACCTAAATTTCTCAATACTGTCCACTCAGTATTAGGCCCATCTGTGGCAGATGGCGGAGTTACGGCCTTTGAAGACAGTAAGCAGACACTGGATGTCATCGGGGATACCGGCGTCTTTGAAGAAGGGATACCGGCATCAGGGGATACCGACGAATTTAAGAGTCTTACCTCTGACAGCGACCTAACCACGAGGGAACTAAAGGATGTGCTCGAAAATTTATCTTCGCCCGATAGCGAAAAAGACCATAGCGCGGGTACCGGGATAGTGGCCGATGTGCCGACAAACATTGATAACGTGCAGGATACAGTTGTTGCCGCATTTGCCGCCTCGGGGGTAACGCATCCACATGAGTCAAGTTTGAACAAGCAGAAGGCGGCTCTGCCTCCCCATGAGGGAAAGAGCCATCAGCCAGTCGCCCCACATTCTCAGGCCTCAGTCCATGACGAACCATTGACTAACCACCAGCCGCCACATATTGCCGAGACAGCCGTACAACCTTCTGAACCGTTCTCCGAGAATGTATTGATGACAGAGTCGGATGTATCCAGCCTTTTACAGAGAACCCTTGAAGAGGCAGCCCTGCAATTTATTGACGAAAGCGCTGTTATGCCAATTGTCAGGGAAGCCGTAAAAGACTATGTTAACGATGGTCTTCAAGATGTGGCAATGGGCATAAATGGTTTAGTCTCCAACGCGATAAATCAAAAAATAAGCGAAGTAATAGGAACGACAAACCTTGAAATCATAGTAAACCAGGTAATTGCCTCAACGATAAAAGGACTTCTGACAACGCTTCCGGCGGAGATCTTTAAAATGACGCGGGAGATTACCGAAAGGGAAATAACCAGCTCGCTGACCGATAATACGCCTGCAATGAAGAAGGATGTTGAACAAGTCATTTGGGAAGCCGTCCCCGATGTTGCCGCCCGCCTTGTTAAGCAGGAGATAGAGCGAATAGAATCGGAGTTTATATAGGGCAACAGGCTGCTACCCGATGAGTAAGGGGGAGAGTAGATGGGAAAAGAGACTGACGGTTTTGCTGAAGTATTGAAACACGCATTGGCTGCAATGAATAACAATGAAGGCGTACAAAATGATCAGGATGTCGCCGACGCATTTAAAGGTATGCTGGTTGACAACACTAAGGAGATTGAAGCCGTTGTTAAGCGTGATCCTCTAATGGTAGACCCGCAACAAGAACAGGCGTTGGACGAGGCACGGCTATTTTTAGACCATGCCGACCATACGAAACTGGTTGGCAGGTTAAAGGCGGTTAAGAGTTTAAAAGAGCTAAAAAATATTCTTGACGGCGAAAACTCCGGCATGGGATACGATGATGAGGTTAATCATATTGGATAAGCCATATAATTACAATCTATGCTGCATAATAGCATAACTAAGCCTTTCCACATGGCGATGTCGTGAATGAACTGTGCAGTAACTCAGAGGCTGCACCGACCGACATCAGGTCAAAACACACCTCTGATAATATGACTAATAAGCAAATCTCCTATATTTACACCGATGGAAGCAGTTACGTCGGACAGTCTAAGGATGGCAAACCACACGGGCAGGGGACTTTCACCAGGCCAAGCGGAGCTAATTACATCGGAGAGTTTAAGGATGGCAAGCCGGACGGGGTCGGAACTATGACTTACCCCGATGGAAGCTGCTATGTCGGGGAGTTTAAAGATGGCAAGAGACACGGGCAGGGAACTTTCACATATGCCGATGGCACTGAGTATGTTGGACAGTTCAGAGATAATGCCTTTGATGGTCATGGGGTTGTAACGTTCGCTAACGGGAATATTTATACGGGGGAGTTTAAGCAGGGCAGACAATGTGGCCGTGCTGCTTTCACATGGACTAGTGGAAGCAAGTATGTCGGAGAGTTTAATAATGGCGCCTTTGACGGCCAGGGCACTTATACTTACCCTGATGGAAGCTGCTATGCCGGGGAGTTTAAAGACGGCAGGAAACATGGCAAGGGCACCTATACTTACCCTGATGGAAGCGTCTACATTGGAGAGTTTAAAAACGGCAGGAGACATGGCAAGGGCACTCTTGCCTTACTTGATGGAAATACATATGAAGGACAGTGGAAAGATGGCTACCCGGACGGCATGGGTATTAGGAGCAGCCCTGATGGAACTAACTATGCCGGTGGATTTAAGAATGATAAAAGGCACGGGCAAGGGACATACAGTTGGCCTGATGGACGCAAGTATGCCGGAGAGTTTAAGGATGGCAAACAATGCGGGCAGGGAACGCTCACCTTCCCTGATGGAAGCATCTACGTTGGACAGTTTAAGGATAATAATTTTGATGGGCATGGCAACTTCAGTTACCCTGATGGAAGCAGCTATGTAGGGGATTTTAAAGAGGGCAAATTTGTGGGGCAAGGGACTTTCACATTAATTGATGGAAGCAAGTATACAGGGCAGTGGAAAAATAGCCGCCCCGACGGCGTTGGTAGACGTATTTATCCCGACGGCAGTAAGTACGGCGGGGAGTTTAAGGACGATAAGAGGCACGGCCAGGGCACTGTTAATTATCCCGATGGAAACCAATACGTTGGCGGGTGGAAAGATGGGTATCCAGACGGCACGGGAACCCGTACCTACCCCGATGGAAGCAAATACGATGGGCAGTTCAGGGAAGGGAAAAGATGTGGGCAGGGGACATTCAGTTGGCCTGACGGGCGGGTAAGCCATGTTGGGCAATCAGAGGATGGCGAACAACCGGCTTACCCCAGCTCAGAGGACATCCAGTAGTATGCTGACGTAGTGCAATGTTGTGGCCGCAATCGCGCCAGAAAATCGAGAAAAATTTTCCCACTAGGAAAATTTTATTCATACACAGCTAAGCCGCACTAACCTCAACAACCATCAGACGGCGTATTTCCTATGATTTAAGAGCTGGCACGATAGTTGCTTAGATTGTGCCGTATGGTATATGAGATAAATAGAATAAAACAAAAGGAGAAACAGTTTAAAAATAGGATTAATTAAATCATTAATTAAACTATTCAACCAGGGCATGGAGGTGCACAATGGCTGGCTTCACGATTAACACGAACATTATGTCAATTGACGCACAGAGGAACTTGCGAAATACTCAAGTCCCTCAGGCGCAGGCAATGCAGCGCTTGTCGTCCGGTTACCGTATTAACACGGCAGCCGACGACGCAGCAGGACTGGCAATAGCGACAAGAATGAACTCTCAGACAAGGGGCCTGACAGTTGCCTCGAGAAACGCCTCAGACGGTCTGTCTATAGTGCAGACGGCTGAAAGCGGCATGGATGAGATGACCAACAACCTTCAGAGAATTAGGGAGTTGGCTGTTCAGGCAATGTCCGGGCAGTATGGCGTTACAGACATCTCAAACATGCAGATGGAAATAGACGCCCTCATCGAGCAGATTGGGGGAATCTCCCAACAGACCAAATTCAATGACGTGAAGCTGCTTTCGGGCACGTTTACCTCGCGCATATTCACGAGCTACTCGGCCTCGGACTCGCCTATCAGCATAGCGATGCCGTCAATGAACACAGACTCGATGGGTGGAAACACCTTCAACGCGTTGGGGAAATTTGGAAAGATGATGTTCCTGAAGGACATCCACACGAAATCTGGCAATACATATACGGCCAGCGTGGCCAGTGCCCTATTTGTACCAAATGAGACCCCTCCGCCTTTCGCTTGGAGCGACACCGCAAAGGGGGAGATTACCTATACAGGGCTTGCCTCGCTTCAGGTAGCAGACCCTACTTCTTTAACAGGCTACAAATCACAGGCGTCAAACACCATAGCTATTGTTGACGCGGCATTAAACATTGTTATCGCGGCAAAGTCCAGCATGGGCGCTAAGAGTAATGAGTTTAACTCGGTCATTGCCAACATTGCCCAGGTCAATGAGGCCACGCAGGCGTCTCAGTCAAGGATAATGGACGCAGACTTCGCATCAGAAACGGCAAATATGACAAAGTACAACATACTACAGCAGGCGGGCATCTCTGTGCTGGCACAGGCAAACTCGCTGCCGCAAAACGTCTTAAAGCTCTTGCAGTAATTTGGCAGGGGGCGGTGCGCCGCCCCCCAAACCTTTCCACTTCAAATGACCGCTTCCCTTTTAAAAATCACGAATTAAAAGCTGCCGATTATGTTATTATACGGCAAATGCGTACGCCTCATAATGGGATTCTAAACGATATAAAGTACGCCTCGTTTATCGTTTTTGTAGTGTCGCTGATGTTTTCTGAAAGCGTCAAGCTGATATCGCTTTACTGCGTAATGATGCCGGTCTTTCTCATCCAGCTTTACAGGCGGGAAATATGCGTTCGTTTCGGACTTTTGGAGTATGGATTTATTGGGTTTCTAATTACCTCGGTTTTAAGCGGCGTTTTTGCCTCAGACATCCCTGAGTATCTCAAAGGCGTCAAGGACGTAACGCGCATAGCGATGCTGTTTTTTATCGCCTCGACGTTTAAGGACGAAAGGCGCATTGGGGTTATATTGCGATGTCTTTATGTTGCAACGGCTGCGATGGCCTCAGTTGCAATTGTGGACGCCGTAAGGTTTCACAAACCCCTCGATCTTCACATGCTTGGGCATTACAACTACACCTCGATGTATCTGATAATGGTCTCAAACGCCATTATAGGGACAATTTTATTTTCTGAAATCAGGACGAAAGCAATGAAAGCGGCGGCAGTGTTTTTACTTTTTATCACAATAACAGCCGCCGTGATGACCACGATGAGGGCGGCATTTGTCGCCCTGTTTATTTTCTCGGTAATTACCACGGTTGCAAGGCGCAAATCGCCTGCCTTAAAGGCCGCAGCGGCGGGTTTTGCAGCCTTTGCCATGTTAGCCGCTTATCTGTTTAAGCCCATGTGGACAAAGCTCTGCTCGATTGAATCCCTCCGCCACAGGTTTTATATATGGCAATATGCGATAAATCATATCTCGGCGGACTGGGTGCTGGGCGTAGGGTTGAATAATTTTAAATTTACTTATCCACCCGCGATAGACAGCGGAAGAAGCGTATATGACGCCCACAATGTCTATCTCAACACGGCGATACAAAGCGGCGTCGCTGGTTTTTTATCGCTTATTGCCATTGGGGCCGGGTTTATCGGAAGGTGGCGCAGCGCACAGGGCGGGGCGGAGATAAGATATGCAGCCTTGGGGTCCGCCCTTGTAATCTTTGCCGGAGGGATTTTCGACACCACCTTTCATCACGAAACCGGCATGTTATTTGCCATTGTCACGGGCTTTATGGCCGGTCTTCCACAATCTCAAAGAGACGGCAGCGTCCTGCCGTGACCATCTTTTATCCTGTGCCGGAGTTAATGCTTAATTCTAAGGCGCGCTTTATTCAAATTATAAACACCGCCTCTGCCCTTGCCAAAACCGGCGCTGATGTTAAACTTCTGACTGGCGGCAGTTTAAACGCAGATGCCCTGCTTAACCATTACGGTCTTAGTAAGCACCCCCTGCTTGAGGTCGTCTTCCTTCCTATGATAAGAAAGGATGAGGGCGCTGGGGTCTCCATAGGCATGGTCTTTCATGCCGCCCTTGTAATCTATCTGGCGCGAAAGAGAAAGGACGACGGCATTATATTCGTAAGACATATCAAGACAGCCCGGGCGCTTATGCGTTTCAGAATGTTCTGTCGAATGCCCGTTGTCTTTGAAGCCCATGAGATATTTCATCTGACCACTGAAAAAATAAGAAAACGGCGGCGCATCTACCAACATGAGGCCGATGTGTACAGGGCTTGCGGGGCGGTTGTTGCCATTACGGAGAGCCTGCGCACTGACCTTGTTAAAATATTTTCACTGGATGGTATTCCCTCAGTAACCATACCGGACGCCGTCAGAGGCGATATGCTTACAACAGCGGTGCCATATGAACAGCGCAAGTTTATTTTCTATGTCGGCGGGCTTTATAGCTACAAGGGCGTTGACCTGTTGATTAAGGCGATGGCGGCCCTGCCCGATGAGACGCTGGTCATAGCGGGAGGCGGCCAGAGGCTCGATGAGCTTCGCCAGATGGCTTTCAGCATGGGGCTGTCAGCACGGATTACATTTACAGGGCAGCTAAGACACTCCGATGTCTGCACTTATCTTAAACAGGCAAAGATTGCCGTCATACCAAATCTCAAAGAATCAGTGTCCATGTACTCATCGCCCTTGAAGATGTTTGAGTACATGGCCTCAAACATCCCCATTGTTGCGGCTGACATACCGGGAATACGAGAGGTCTTAACAGACGGCAAAACGGCGGTATTTTTTACGCCCGGCGATGTGCAATCCCTGAGAGCGGCCTTGAAAACCCTTATAGAGCGCCCTGAAAAGGCAAAAGAGATAGCCGTGGCAGCCCATACACTCTCAAAGCGCTTTACATATGAACACAGGGCTCAAAGAATAATTGATTTTCTTAGCGATACATTTTATAATTGACCGAAATGGAGGAAATCTGTACACAGATGACAGGCGTTTCCGTGGTAATAGTAGCTAAAAACGAGCAGGATAAAATCGAGGCGGCTCTTGCCAGCTGCGTCTGCGCCTCAGAAATAGTGGTTATTGATGCCGAAAGCGAAGACCGCACTGTAGAGATATGTAAAAAATACACTGACAAGGTTTATATAAAGCCGTGGCAGGGTTTTGCAGCTCAAAAACAAATGGCGGCTGATATGGCGGCAGGCCCGTGGATATTCATACTTGACGCAGACGAGAGATTTACGCCGGAGTTGGCGGAGGAAATCGCCGCTCTGATTTCTGATACTACCCTTGACGGCTTTTACGTCCCGCGCAAGAATTTTTTCTTAGGCCGGTGGATTAAGCACGGCGGCTGGAGGCCGGACTACACGCTGCGGCTGTTTAAAAAAGACAAGGGCCGGCTTGAGCCTCGCCATGTCCATGAAAAAGTCGTCGTAGACGGCAGGACGGGTTATCTGATAAATCCTATCGAGCACTACACATATGGAAACATCTCGCAGTTTATCACTAAAATGGACAACTACTCAACGCTGTCGGCAGAGGAAAAGGCATCGAAGCGCGCCGGAATTATTTCATTTACCGTGCGCCCTTTAGCGGCATTTATTAAGATGTATTTCCTGAGGCTTGGCTTCCTTGACGGCATACATGGGTTTATTCTGGCGGTGTTATACGGCTGCTACACGTTTGTTAAATACGTAAAGATATGGCAACGGCGCATTAACATGGAGGTAAAAGATAGTGAAGCTCAGCGTTGTAATACCGTGCTTTAACGAGGAACAGGTCATTGACGAGGTGTACGGGCGTCTTAAAATTCTTTTGAACTCATACATTGAAAAGCAGTTGATAGACGACTATGAGGTTATCTATGTTGATGACGGCTCATCAGACGGCACACTATCGGCGCTCAAACGCCTTGCCGCCTCCGATAAACAAATAAAGGCCATCTCATTTAGCGGCAACTTTGGCCACCAGCCTGCCCTGACCGCAGGCTTACATCACGCCGAGGGCGATATGGCCGTATCGCTGGATGCAGATCTGCAGGACCCGCCGGAGATTATCGAACAGATGATAATAAGATGCAGGGCCGGGGCTGACATCGTCTATGGGGTCAGGCAAGACAGGAAGGATGACACATTTTTTAAACGCACCACGGCTGTGGCATTTTATAAGTTTATGACCTTAATGGGGGTCAACATCATATATAACCACGCCGACTACAGGATGTTGAGCAGGCCGGCCCTCGAGGCGTTTAAAACGTACGGCGAGGTAAACCGATTTCTCAGGGGCATGTTTCCCGCAATGGGATTTAAACACTCTGTTGTCACCTATAAGAGGGAACGGCGATTTGCAGGCACTACGAAATATCCCCTTAAAAAGATGGTTTCGTTTGCGGTTGAGGGTATAACGTCGTTTACAAATTTCCCGCTTCGGCTTGCCTCTGTGCTGGGATTTATTAACTTTGCCGCTGCCGCGGTGCTGGGTTTATGGGCAATAGCAACCAAGCTCAAAGGAGGGGCGGTGCCGGGCTGGGCGTCAATCGTTTTGCCCATTTATCTTTTTGGCGGGATTCAATTGATGTTCATAGGGATATTAAGCGAGTATGTCGGCAAGATTTATATGGAGGTCAAGCACCGGCCTTTGTTTATAATCAGAGAAAAATATAATTTCGACGACGACAATCATGGCAAAAGCCCCTGAACCCGATTAATCTCTGTCAACGATTTCGCATACTCTGACCTGGCTTTGGCCTCATTATAGACTGCTGCGGCGTAGTCGCGCTGGGATTTCAGCAGGTCATTTATGGTTGAAAGACCGGCCTTGAATTTTCCCTCTTCCGCCTCAAGCAGTTTTTTTGCCGCTAAGAGTGATTTCTCCGCGGCCTTTATCTTTTGTATCGCGTAGTTAAGATTATTGTGCGCAAGGGCGGCCTCAAGTTCAATTGTCTTTTTGATTTCCCTTAAAACGGCGTCGCTCTGTCTTACTTCAAAATCGGCCTTCATTCGGTTACCGCGGTTTTTCCAGTTGAAAATGGGAATATTTAACACAAGGCCGGCCCTCCATGAAAAATAATTGCCCGATGTAAGGTCATCAACAGTGGTGCGATACTGGCCGTCAAGGCCGCTTTGGCCATAACTTGCTGCGGCGTTAAGCTCCGGCAGGGTCTGGTTTTTATAGTAGCGAGCGAGAAGTTCCTTATTTTTCTTATCTAAAAGCGCCTTCTGATAGTCCTGGCGGTATTGAAATGCCTGTTCAATAACGGACTCGATGGCAGGAGGCTCAACAGGGACGGGCTGCCTCGATATAGTTTCAAGGCCGGCGCCGGATAGCTCCATATTCATAATGCCTTTGAGTGTGTTCTCGGCATTTCTGGCGTTATTTTCAGCCTCTAAAAGCGCCT
>JAKOEO010000068.1 GCA_022321325.1 Candidatus Magnetominusculus sp. LBB02
AGAGGCCTGAAAAGCCTCGTGTCCGCAGTTCAATTCTGCGACTGCCCACTCTTTTACACAACTTCTTAACACATTATATTATACCGGCCCTAAATTAAGCGAATTTATATTGATCAGTATCATGGTATAATATATTAGTAAATGGGGTATGTTGGTATGAATAAGAAGCAGCAGCTTATAAGCGAGTTGGATGATGTGCCGGAGGCATATATGGGGGAGCTGTTGGATTTTATTCATTTGTTGAAGTCAGAAAGATTTAAAGACGTCATGGCTGTAACCACAGCAAGCGAGACGGCGCTTAGCAAGGCGTGGCTTACGCCCGAAGAGGATGAGGCGTGGCGAGATTTGTAAAAGGGGATTCAGAACCTAAACTATGCTCTCGCTTAGACTAATAGAAAACGATAAGGACTATATAGAATTCATAGGGATTATCAGAGGCAGGTCTGCTGACTTTGGAATTGACGTCATTAAAAAAGTAAAAGAGATATTAGAAGATATAAAAAAAAGCAACAACAAGGACAAGGCGGTCGGGTGGTGGACTGGAATATTAGATGATCGCGGTGAAACAGTTTATTTTGAAGTTCCACAGCAGATAATATATGACTACGCCGACAAAGCCGAACCAGCTTTTCTTGACGCCCTCGATAAATCTATTAAGCGAATAAGACAATTTCACGAAAAACAACTTGAGCATTCGTGGAAGTTTAAAGATGATAACGGGGTTGAGCTAGGCCAGTTGATAAGGCCGCTTGAACGGGTTGGGGTGTATGTGCCGGGTGGTAAGGCGGCATATCCATCGTCAGTATTAATGAACGTCATACCGGCACAAATTGCCGGTGTTAAGGAAATAGTCATCTGTGTCCCATTCCCTAAAGGACAGATTAATTCATACGTAATGGCGGCGATAAAGGCGGTGGGCGTGACTGAGGTCTACTCTATCGGCGGGGCGCAGGCGATAGCCGCAATGGCCTATGGGACAGAGACATTTAAAAAGGTTGATAAAATCGTTGGCCCAGGTAACGCATATGTGGCGGCGGCAAAGAAGATGGTCTTCGGCGCGGTGGATATAGACATGATTGCCGGGCCGTCAGAGATATTAATCGCAGCTGATGAGACGGGAGAGGCCGCCTTCATAGCGGCAGACCTGCTAAGCCAGGCCGAGCATGACGAAAATGCCTCATCAATTTTGATTACGACATCGAAGGAATTGGCCGCCAAGGTACAAACAGAACTAATCGCGCAATTAGAAAAATTAACGAGAAAAGATATAGCTGTAAAATCGTTAAAAAACTATGGCGCTATTATAATCGCCGCCAATATGGGAGAGATGTTTGACCGCGTCAACGAAATCGCCCCTGAACACCTTGAGATTATGACGAGGTCGCCTGAAAAAGACGTGGAGCTTGTGAAAAACGCAGGGGCGGTGTTTCTGGGGAAATGGTCAGCAGAGCCGCTTGGCGACTACACAGCCGGACCAAATCATGTGCTTCCCACAAACGGCACGGCGCGGTTTTTCTCGCCTCTGGGGGTGTATGATTTTATAAAGCGCACATCGCTGATTAATTTTACCGCGCCGGGGTTTAAAGAAATTGCCGAAACGGTAGAGATAATAGCCGATTGCGAGGGACTTCAGGGACATGCCGAGGCGGTAAGAATAAGAAAAAGGGCACTTGGCAGTAGTTAAACAACTATTTCAGAAAAACCTGTTGAAATTCTTCCAAATAAAATGATTTTTGCTGTATAATATTGTTGTGTTAGATATAATGGCATTCAGGTCGTCCGCAGCAGAAAGCTGCTCTGTCAGATGATAGAGTTGGAGAATGTGTCGAAGGCCTATGACGGCCAGGAGGCGCTCAGCAATATATCTCTGAGGGTGGAACGAGGGGAGATGGCCTTTATAACCGGCCCAAGCGGCGCCGGCAAGTCCACGCTGTTTAAGCTGCTCTATCTGGCCGAGAAGCCCGACAATGGAACAATAACCATCGCCGGCCACAATGCCGCCCGTCTTAACTCGACGTCTATCCCATTGTTAAGAAGAAACATAGGGGTCGTGTTTCAGGACTTTAAGCTGCTAAATAATAAGACGGTTTACGACAACATCGCCCTGACGCTCCGTATCCGGGGCTATGTGGAGAAGGATGTCAAAGAGCGTGTCCACAGCGTACTTAAAATGGTAAGCCTGAGGCACAAGGCCGACAACTACCCGCTTACCCTCTCAGGCGGCGAACAGCAGCGGGTAACAATTGCCAGATCAATCATCGGAGAGCCTACGGTAATGCTTGCCGATGAGCCGACGGGAAATCTCGACGAGGAAAACGAAAAAGAGATAATGAAAATCTTTAAGCAGATTAATACAAAAGGCACAACAGTCTTAATAGCCACGCACAACCGCGCACTTTTTGAAAATACGGCAAGAAGGGTGTTTTTTCTGGATGGCGGTAAATTAAAAGGGGAGGAGCAATAGGTGTTTTCGCTGCGGCTGGCCCTTAAGAGCATTTTCAATGAGAAGTGGATGAGCCTGCTTTCTATGTTTTCAATAGGCGTGATGTTATTTATTTTAATAGCTGTAGCCATAGTCGTATATAATGTTGAGAAACTAACGGCAAGGCTTCCTGAGAGGCTCACAGTTATGGCCATCCTCAAAGAAGGCGCCACGGCAGAGGAAGTCAAGGCGGCGCAGGCGGCTATAAAGGCGGAGCCTGCGGTCAAGTCTGTAACATTTGTGTCGAAAGAGAAGGCGCTTGAAGAGCTGAAGAAGTCATTTAAAAAGGACGATTTTATTCTGAAAGGATTTGGAGAAAATCCCCTGTTCGATTCGTTTGATGTAAAGATAAAAAGCGAAGGGGCAGACGGTGTCAGGCAGTTGATACAGAGGATAAAGTCTATCAGGGCGGTGGACGATGTAGAATACGGCGAGTCGCTGATGGACTCCCTGTACGCGCTAAAGAGCGGTTTGAGGGCGCTGGGGATTAGTATAGGCATTGTTTTTTTATGTTCGGTAACGTTTATCTGTTATGCAACGGTAAAAATCCTTTTTTACCGCCACAGGGAAGAGATAGAGGTATATAAGCTGCTTGGGGCAACGAGGTGGTTCGTGAGGGCGCCGTTTTTCCTTGAAGGCACGATAATAGGCATTTTGGGCGGGGTGGTAGGTTCGGGGATACTGATGGCGTTTTATCAGTACTTTCTGCGGAGATTGATAGCGGATATGCCGATGTTTGCGTTTATGAGCATACCGGTGCAGTTTCTTTATATGCTGCCTGTGTGCGGGATGTTGTTAGGGCTGGGTGGTTCGGTGCTGGCGCTTGGAAGGCTGAAGTATTAGAATGCGTAAGGCAGTGCTTCAGATTGTAATCGCAGCGCTTCTTTGCGGCTTGGCATATGCTGAAACGGCTGATGATAAGTACAAAAAGATACAGGAGGAAATAAAGCTCCATAAGGATAAACTGGAGCATTCGGAAAAGAAAGAGCTGACAGTACTGGAAGAGCTGGAAAAGGCCGACAATGATTTAAAGCAAATCACGCGCCAGATAGAAAAAGAGAAGTCTCAGGTTAGCGAACTGGAGGGAAACATCAAGGCGGTAAGGCAGGACATTGAAAAGACAGAAAGGCAGATAGCGGCAATGCGCGTCTCGCTGAAGAAGCGGCTGCAGCTCATACAGCGCTACGGCTATGATGTTGACAAAGTAGTGGTACTGCTAAATATAGACAGTTTTTACGAGATGTTAAGGACGACAAGATATCTATCGAGAATGTCCGGCAGTGAATATAAGCAGATGGCCGTTTATCAGGAGCAGTCAAATAAGCTCGTGGAAAAGGAAAAGAATTTGCAGGCGTTGGCAGAGCAGTTAAATGTGAAGGCGGACAAATTAAAAGGCTCTGAGGCCGCCTTAGCGCAAAGGAGAAAGGAAAGAGAGGAACTCCTGCGGGCGGTAAGAAAGGAAAAGGCCCTCTACAGCTCGATGTTAAAAGAGCTTGAGGCGACGTCCAACCGTTTTAACGGCTTTCTGGAAAAGGAAAAGAAAGAAAGCGATTTGATATCATCCGGCAAGGAGTTTCAAAATTTAAAAGGAAGGCTGGCATGGCCGATAAATGGTCGTATAGCCATACCATACGGGTCGCACAATGACCCCCAGTTTAAGACCCCTGTGTACAGAAACGGGATATATATAAGCTCCGAACAGGATACGGCGGTAAAGGCGGTTTTTGACGGCAAGGTGGTGTTTGCGGATATGTTTAAGGGGCTTGGGCAGGTGGTAATATTGAGCCACGGCATGGGCTACCATACGGTCTATGCCAATTTGAGCGGCATATTTACGAAGGTCGGAGACGTAGTGAAGTCAAAAAGTACGATAGGCAATGCAGGGACATCAAGCCTGCTCAACGCCGTAGGGATATATTTTGAAATTAGATATAAGGGAAAACCGATAAATCCAATACAATGGTTGAAAAGGGAGAATTAGGAGGATGAATGAGTAAGAGCGTGCGGTTTTGGTTAATATGGATGATATTGCCGGCAATAGTTTTAGGGGGAATATTCTTAAGCGGCGGGGTATTAATCGGCAAGTGGGCGGTAAGGTCTGTCAGTGCCGAGGCGGACTCATATCAGGAGCTGAAGCTGTTTACTGAGGTCATATCAATAATTAAGGGCAATTATGTTGAGGAGGTCAAGACAAAGGATCTGATTTATGGCGCGCTGAAGGGCATGTTGAACTCCCTTGATCCGCATTCGAGTTTTATGACGCCGGATTTGTTTAAAGAGATGAGAGTTGACACAAAGGGAGAGTTTGGCGGCGTAGGCATACAAATAGGGAAAAAGGGTGCGATGATTACCGTGATCTCGCCAATAGAGGATACGCCTGCATACGAGGTCGGCATAAAGGCCGGCGATGCCATTGTAAAGATAAACGGCGAGACCACTGAGAAGATGACGCTCTATGATGCAGTGAGCAAGATGCGCGGACCAAAAGGCTCAAAGGTCACAATATCAATAATGAGGACAGACTGGAAACAGCCAAAGGACTTCACGCTGGTGCGCGATACGATAAAGGTCAAGAGCGTGAAATATAAGGTGCTCAACGACGATATAGGCTATGTGAAGGTAAATCAGTTTCAGGAAAAGACAGTGGCAGATTTAGAAAAGGCGCTGGCTGCCCTTAAAGAGAAAAAAGTTACCGCGTTGCTTTTGGATTTACGCAATGACCCGGGCGGCCTCCTACAGGGGGCTGTGGGCGTTGCCGAGCAGTTTTTGCCGCCCAATAAACTGGTCGTATATATAAAGGACAGGACTGGCGAGAAGAAGGAGTTCTTTACGGAGGGCGACGGCAAGTATGATAAGCTCCCTATGGTGGTAATGGTAAACGAGGGAAGCGCCTCCGCATCAGAGATAGTTGCCGGTGCGCTTAAGGACTGGAACAGGGCTATTGTAGTGGGAACGACAACGTTTGGAAAAGGCTCTGTGCAGAGTGTCCTGCCGCTTAGCGACGGTTCGGGGCTGCGGCTGACGACGGCGCGCTATTATACGCCTAAGGGGATATCAATACAGAACACGGGCATAACGCCTGACATAGTGGTAAAGCAAAAGGCTGACAAAAACAAGGAATACCCCGTGTTGAGAGAAAAAGACCTGAAAGGCCACCTTGAAAATGAACAGGCCGACGGCAAGGATAACGAAGAGGCAGAGGCCGCCCCTGTAGAGGTCGAGGAAAAGGACGATGTTCAGCTTCAGCGCTCCATAGATATTTTAAAGACATGGGACGTGATGAAACGATTAAATAAGGCCGCCTGATAACAAGTACATGTCAAGGGTAATATTTGACATAGAGACGGCGGGGGCAGACCTTGAGTCGTTTGACCCGGAGGTTCAGGCATATCTGTTAAAGCTGGCCAAGACGGAGGAAGAGGTTCAATTGGTAAGAGAGAGCCTCTCCTTCTATCCCAACACTGCCGAGATTGTCGCCATCGGCATGTTAAATCCCGACACAGAAAAGGGCGTGGTATATTACCAGTCGCCCGCTGCCGATGACGCCGCCACCAATACGGACGGCGAACCTGCCCCCGAACCAGTCGAAGAAAACGGGATTACCTACCGCCCCGGCACTGAAAAAGACATCATCGAGGGGTTTTGGGCAGTAATAAGCAAGTATGACAAGTTTGTAACGTTTAATGGCCGCGGGTTTGACTGCCCGTTTATAATGGTGCGCTCGGCAGTTCACGATGTAAAGCCCACGCGCGACCTGATGCCAAACCGCTTTGGCAACGAACATATAGACTTGCTTGATAAGCTGACATTTTACGGCGCCGCAAGGAGGCGCTTTAGTATGGACATGTGGTGCAGGACGTTTGGGATAAAAAGCCCAAAGTCCGAGGGCGTAACGGGCTACGACGTAAAGGACATGTTTAAAGAGGGCCGACACAAGGAGATAGCGGTATACTGTGCCGGAGACCTGTGGGCGACAAGGGAGCTGCTCTTTAAATGGGAAGGCTATATAAAGTACCCGCCAGACGCTCCAAAAAGCAGCTGAATTAAGCTGCCTTATACCAAATAAATAAAGCAGGTGTGATCGTTTTGTCTGATGCCGGCCATTCCCGCCTTTAGGAAATACGCAGGTTTACGGGCTGTTATACATGAACCAATAGAAAAAATAGTGCATTTTGTCCAGTATTAGGGAAAATTAAACCCAGATTGTTCATTAGAAATCATAACCGATTGTAATTACGGATGTTTTTATAATGGTCGTCATTAGATAAAGTCTATGATTTATAAGGATAATTCCTCCTAATGGACAATCCGGGTTAAACAGATAGGGGAAACTGTCAGCGCTATCAGGCTTCATATCTCTATCCCAAACTCACACCCACCTTCGACATTTCTTACCCAAATGGTGCCTTTCATACTATTTTCAACAAGTATTTTAGCCACAAATAAACCAAGCCCCGTTCCTCTGGCCTTGTCCTTGGTAGTGAAATAAGGGTCGAATATTTTACTAATAATGTCCCCAGACACGCCGCCGCCATTATCCATAATAGTTATCACTATTTTACCGGTGATAGCGTCCCTAAATGCCTTTACCTTAACAATGCCGTTAGTAATACATCGCATATTAAATATATCGTTAACATTGGTTAACAAAGACAGTATAACTTGAGCCAACTCATTCGGATAAAGATATGCGATTAAGCCCTCTTCTAATTCTTTATCAATTACGGCGCCTTTTGATTTAAAAGATTCACCGATAAGTAATAATGTGTCGTTAATTATATCTATAATATTAACTTCGCTTCGATGTGTGTCATTCATATAAAAGTTTCTAAAACTGTTGATTGTATTTGATAAAGCAATTAACTCCATCATAATATCTGAAATATTATGTTTCAGATATTCCTCATTTAATTCCTGGTGTAAATAGGCGTCTTTTATATCCTGAGCAATGACGCCTATTGAGCATAGAGGTTGTCTCCAGTGATGTGCGATATTAACCAATAGCTCACCCAATGCAATATGGCGGGATTGTTCATACATGATGTGATCTTTTATTCTGCCTTCATTGAGTAATCTTATAACTTCATTCTTTGATAGTCCAACTTCAACTATCAATTTAGCAAGCAGCAACAGGAAGTCTACTATCGTTTTTATATCTGCGTTAGAAAATATCGGCACATTGGATAAAGAGTCGAGAGACTCTGGTTTATGAAAACCACACTCTTTAGATAGCTCCTGAATCTTGTCAATGTTGAAAATATCTGATAGGGTATACATCATATTATTTTTGCTCCTGACTTCGATTCAGACAAAAAAACCATGGTGCAATAAACACGGTGGTTTTCAGTTGGTGTTTGATATTTTTTACTGCAAAGGCACACCATAGATAAAGTAGTGAGTATAATATTCATGCCATTTTCTCCTATTTATCTTATAAAATCGTACTTTACCATTAATTATTATAACAAATCAGATACGCAACTATCAACGGTGTTGCTAAAAACTAGACAAAAAGGATTCTTTTGTCTAATGTTCATGTAGCATTAAGATGAACAGCGTTCCCTTTACTGTTTAGAAAGCTGCTGTTCCATTTTTACGCTGCGTCTTGTCTGAGGCCTGGCATTAGCCCAACAACTTAGCGGCGTTATTTGCGAAAGACGTAATTATCAAATCCGCACCGGCGCGTTTTATCGAAATCAGGCATTCCATCATCGCCTGTTCATAGTCAAACCAACCAAGCCATGCTCCTGTGTAAACCATCGCGAGACATTATGGGCGGATACTGCTGCTTTAAACGCGCGTTTTACGTCCGATATTATATCGAGATAAGACAGGGCGGGCTTTACCATTAGTATATCAGCCCCCCTCTGCCTCTCCATGCTACTAAAAACACATGCGGAGCATTTGAATAACGCTATGAGGATTGTTATCACATGCGCTTTTAGACTAATTCTACAAAAAACACCCGCGCAACCATTTTATTTTGCACTTACGTCAGGTGCTTTTGACACTTAACTGCTTTTTTTTAGGTTTAGCGACTCAAGCATCAGCTCTGATATCTTCTTTGCAAAAGCCGCCGGGTCTTTTGGTTTGTTGCCGTCTATCATCAGGGCTTGTTCGTAAAGCATATCGAGGCTCTCGTCTGCGCCCTGGTCATCTTTTTCTATCGCAGCGCCCAGCGCTTCTATCAGCGGGTGGCTTGGGTTTAGCTCAAGGATTCTCAGATTTTTTGGGACTTCTTTGCCCATCGAGCGAAGCATACGCTCCATCGCCGGGTCAATCGCCCCTTCGTCTGACACCAGGCAGCATGGCGACTGCTTCAGTCTTCCCGAAAGGCGCACCTCTTTTATATCGTCCTTGAGGCGGCTTGTAATACGGGCTATCAGCTTTTCATACTTGTGGCCCTCTTCCTTTTTCTCCTGTTCGTCTTTCTTGTCCAGATCAACGCTGCCCTTTATAACTGACTTCATACGCTTGCCCTTGTACTCGAAATAGCCGAATATGATGTCGTCCACTTCGTCAAGCATCATGAGCACCTCGTATCCCTTGTCATTAAAACTCTCAAGATGCGGCGATTGCAGAGCCTCTTCATAGGACGCAGCGGTGATGTAGTATATCTCTTCCTGTCCCTCTCTCATCTGTTCAACGTATTCCTTAAAAGTGGTGTAGCCCTCTTTGCCGGTCTTAGTGGAGCGAAACAGCAGGAGGTCGGCGACGGCCTCGCGGCGCTGGAAATCAAAATGCACGCCCTCTTTTAGAACCTTGCCAAGCTCCTTGTAGAATTTCTTATACTTTTCAAGGTCTTTCAGTTTCATGTCGGAAAGCGTGTCAAGGACTTTCTTGGTAACATTTTTGTTTATTACGCTGACATGCGGGTTGTTTTGAAGTATCTCTCTGGATACGTTTAATGGCAGGTCTGAAGAGTCTATCACGCCTTTGATAAACCGCAAGTACTTTGGCAGCAGCTCCTCGCAGTGGTCCATTATCTGAACCCTCTTTACATATAGCACCGGGCCTATCTTAAACTGTTCATAAAAAATGTCCATCGGCACCTGCGACGGGATATACAGAAGGGCGGTAAACTCTGACGTGCCCTCGGCCTTGAAATGAATCACGCTAAGCGGGTCTGCGAAATCGTGAGAGACATGCTTATAGAACTCGTTATACTGCTCCTCGGTAATCTCCGCCTTGTCTTTAAGCCATATCGCCTTTTGAGAGTTGAGCGTCTCCTCTTTTATCAGCTTTACCTTTTTGCCCTTGTCAAGGGCGCTGTCCTCTTCGCGCTCTACGTCCATTACGATTGGATATTCTATATAATCGGAATATTTCCTGACGATGGAGCTTACTTCCCAGTGATTGAGATATTGTTTGTCGTCATCTTTAATATGCAAGATTACGTCAGTGCCGCGCGTCTCTTTTTCTATGTCGTCAACGGTGAATGTGCCCTTAGCCTCGGACTCCCACTTGACGGCGGTCTCTGACTTTACGCTCTTCGTTACAACAGTAACCTTGTCGGCCACCATGAAAGATGAGTAAAAGCCTACGCCAAACTGGCCGATGAGGTTAATATCGCCCTTTTCTTTAAGGGTGCGCATGAACTCAAGCGTCCCGGAGTGAGCAATTGTGCCTAGCTCTGAGATAACCTCTTCTTTTGTCATCCCTATGCCGTTATCGCTGATAGTCAGCGTTTTGGCGTCTTTGTCTGCGGTGATTTTTATCTTCCAGTCACCCGTGTCAGTGATGGCCTCGCTGTTGACGAGGGATTCATATCTGGCCTTGTCAATAGCGTCTGAGGCATTAGAGAGCAGTTCCCTCAGGAAAATCTCCTTGTGAGAATACAAGGAGTGAATCATAAGATTGAGCAGCTGGTTTATCTCTGTTTTAAACTCAAGATTCTCAACAGGCATATGCAGTTAACCTCCTAAATTATTAATTGATTAGTTATTTTAACCTACCTGCCCAATAGAAATCAATGACCGGAGAGAGGCATGGCAGCAGGTCAGTTTGAAATGTTGTAATTAATATAAGTAATCAACCTTTACTATTAAGTTTATTATGCAACCAATCATAAACGGCTCGCTGCTCATCAATGCCAGCTCGTCTGATTTGGGTTAGCAGCCAAATCAGACTTGGTTTCTCGGTAGTGATATTCTTTGCCCCCTGATTGCATGTCGAGCATAAAGCGCGTAAGTTAGACAGCTCATCTTTCCCGCCATGACTGCGGTCAACAATATGTCCGATATGAAGTCGTGCCTTGCGGCCAGTAGAAGGGTCAATATCGCCGGGAGTAAGACCACACATTTGGCACGTAAACCCGTTGCGGTCGAGAACCATAGCCCGCAATCGGGCAGAAATCAGAGGCGAAAGGGTAACGCCTGATTTCTCTGGTGGTGTTTCTCGCAATAAATATTGACCTGGTTTTAAGTCAGTGCTGTCATGGTGTGAAAGAATCGGCCAGCCTTCCTGGTCTCGCAGTTCTCTCAATCGGCGGCCATATTGCCCTGCTCCGCCGGATGCTTGTTGTATTTCACGAGAATCTAAAACGCGGCCAATATTAGCAAGAAGAAAATTCCGTATTTTTTCTTTTGAGCCTATCCTTGCCATTATGCTTGTATCTGATGTTTTATTGTTGGGATAGCCTGTTTATTTAAGCAAGAATATATTTGAGAAGCGACTGCATAAGCAACTGGCGGCGGGAAAGCATTCCCTATCTGACGGTAAGCCTGCGTTTTTTTACCTGAGAAAACCCAATCATCAGGGAATCCTTGAAGTCTAGCTACCATCGGCAGGGTTAGCCGCGGCATTCCTACATAGCTTGCATCTGGCGGCTCATCAGCGATACCTAATCCATCAACGCCTAATGTGGCCCATGCCTTTCGGGCGCGGGTAGGGCCTAAGTCTGGGCCGCCGTGCTTCTTTGACCCGCCAACAATAGTTGGCGCAATTTCATCAGCCTGTTGCCGCCACGACAAAGCGCCTTTCCAAGATCGAGATGCCATAATATCAAAAAGAGTTTCGCCAACAGTTAATGGTCGTGGATTGTTGGGTGTTGGCCATTTAAACGCTGAGGCGTATTCATAACAGATAGCGATAAAAACGACTCTGGGTCGAAGCTGTGCAACGCGGTAATCTGAAGCATTTAGAAGCCGCCAGTCTGTTTGATAACCGAGTTTTGATATTTGACCAGAAATATATAATCGGTAATCCTCAAAAATCGCATCAAGTATGCCTCGTACATTTTCAATCATAACAGCGCGTGGCCGGATTTTCTCAATCAGGCGGATAGCGGCAGGGAATAAATTGCGGTCATCTGCCTTCCCAAGTTGTTTGCCTGCTTTAGAGAATGGTGGACAAGGCAGACCGCCGGCAAGCAGGTCAATCCCTTCAAACGGCGAGCCGTCAAATTCTTCTATATCTTGTTCAAAAACTTGCCAATGCGGACGATTTAATCTAAGAGTATTGCAGCAATGATGGTCAATCTCAACAAGCCCCTTATGTACAAAGCCTGCCTGTTCTATCCCAAGTGCCTGTCCACCTCCACCAGCGCACAGTTCTAAAGAGGTAAGTTCTTTTCCTTTAATAACGGATGCCATTGTTTGAATTATATCGAAACAAATGTGTAAAGTCAAGGCTGCGAATTGCCTTGTCAAGCCAAAAAAGAAATGTACTATTTTTTACCAAAATAAAAACATCTTTAATAATAAGTCCAATACCTGTTACGATGAGGTCATTAATGCGTTGTCCGCCGCTATAGCACCATGCCGGCCCTGTCTGGCATGGTGCGGCCGCCTTTGGCTGCCAGATGGCCATTGACAAATACGTATTCTATGCCTTCGGGGACGGCCCACGGCGCTGTGTACTCGGAGGTGTCTTTAACTGCCCTCTCATCGAAGAGCGTTATGTCGGCATAGGCGTTTTCCCTAAGTACGCCGCGGTCTTTCAGCCCGAAGGTCTCTGCGGCAAGCCCCGTAATCTTTCTTATCGCCTCCTGCATAGGCATCAGCCCCTCAGAAATGACATATTTGCTCAAGTATCTTGGGAAACTCCCAAAGCCGCGCGGGTGGGGTTTCCCCTCAGTTGAACCGTTAGGTCTGCCTACCGGCCTTACTGTGCTGTCAGAGCCAACCATGCAAATCGGCAGAGACAGTATGCGCCTCAGGTTGTCCTCACTCATCGAGAAAAATATGGCGTCAACCGCAAGACGCTCCTCAATCAACAGGTCAACAGCGAAGTCTATGGGTTTCTTCCCTGCCATCGCGGCGGCATCTGCAATGGTCATCCCCTCTAAGTGCCGATTTTTTTCTGTCTTTACCGAGGATATAAGCACGCCCTTCCAGTAGCTGCCGTTTTCGCGGGTGGCAGCGGTCTCATCCTTTATCTTCCTGCAAAGTTCGGGATTAGTCAGCCGGGCAAGCTCCGCCTCATCACCGCCTTCATATGTCCACGTCGGCAGGGCAGTATCAAGCGAGGTCTGTGAGGCGGTATATGGGTAACGGTCGCAGGTTATCTTTATCCCCTCGAGGGCGGCTGACTCTATTGCGTTGATGACAGAGTCAATTTTGTGCCAATTGTGTTTGCCCGCCGTTTTCAGGTGCGAGATGTGAATTTTTATGCCGGTTTGCCTTCCGATTTCAATTGTGTCTTCGATAGACTCAATAAGGGTGTCGCCCTCGCTTCTCATGTGGGTTGCATAGATAAACGGCGAGGCACCCGACAGCCTTATCAGCTCAATAAGCTCGGCGTTTGTAGAGAACACGCCGGGGGAGTAGATAAGGCCGGTTGACAGGCCAATTGACCCCTGTTCAATGCTCTGCCTAAGCATGGCAGCCATCGCTGCCATGTCAGTACCCTGCGCCTGCTGGTTTTTATATCCAAGCACGGAGGCGCGAACGTTTCCATGCCCTGTAAGGGTAGAAAAATTAATTGCCGGTCTGGCCTCCTTAAGCGCCTCATTGTATTGTTTAAAACTCTGCCATCTCTTTTGCACCTTGTGAAGCATGAATTCCTTCTCCAGATGCCCCACTGCGTCATTATAAATCGGCGCCGCCGAAAAGCCGCAGTTGCCGTTTATCTCTGTCGTAACGCCCTGAAGGAGCTTGGAGTCTGCCTCAGGGGTTGTTGTCAGGCTGAACTCCGAATGGCTGTGCACGTCAATAAACCCCGGGCAGGCGATAAGCCCGTCGGCGTTAATAGTGACTTTGGCCGAGGCATTAACGCTTTCCGAAATGAAGGCTATCCTCTGGCCGGAGATACCGATGTCGGCTGTGTATGGCTGTCTGCCGGTGCCGTTGTGAATCAGTGCATTTTTAATTAATACGTCAAGCATGTCTCTCCTTTTTATTGCCGTTTTCTATGAGCTGTCCAAAGACCCTCTCAGGCGAATTGATAATCTCGCCAAGCAGGGGAATTACCAAAGAGGCGCAAAGCCGTACCTTGCCAATAAGCCCCAATGGCCGCTCAGCCGCAGCCTTTTCCCTGAAATCAGATTTAAGCCTTATGGCAATCGCAGGCAATGCCCGCAAGGCCATCCCGGCAATCTCGATAAAATCCCTTATGTATGGTTTATTCCGGGACGAAGGCAGCATCCTGCTAAGCCCCTCAATCATGTCCTCAACGCTTGTTGTGAGCATGAGCAGTTTCGCCCCGGTTATCATCAGAAATACACGCGCGGTCTTGATAGCGGCATCGTTAAGCCCCTCCAGAGTAACGTCAATTCCCGCAAAAGACGCAATCACCTTGCCGCCGGTAAATAACAGGCCGCTCAGAAACGTTATAAGCAGAAATATGGATATAGGGATGAGCCCCTGGCGCATAGCCTTGTCAGGATAGAAAAAAAAGAACCCGGCCGCGGCTGCCGTTGATACGAGAAGAGGCATTACATCTCTGGTTAAAAATGTGGCCGCTATAAAGATTATGTAAACGACAATCTTAAATTCAGGCGAGAGTTTCATTTACGTTATATTATCTGCTGACAGATGATTTTTTTCGTGCCAACGCCTTTGCGTACTGGGCCGAGTCGGGAAGCGAGGATACGTATTTATTAATGCCGGCGGCTATGGCCTCGGCCAGATGTTCTTTGTACTGGTCCGTAGTAAGCAGCCGCTCTTCTGTATGGTTGGTGATATATGATACCTCAACCAGGGCGGAAGGCATGGCCGCCCCGACTAATACATAGAACAGCGCCTGTTTTACGCCGTGGTCTGTAACGCCCCTGTAGTTCCTGCCGACTTTGGAGATCAGGGACTTTTGAATAAAATGAGCAAGGCGCAGCGACTCATCACGTTTGCTCTCGCGCGCCAAAGAGGCCAGTATGAGACTCAAATCAGACTGAACCTCCTGCATCTGCTTTATGGAAATGGCATTTTCGCGGGCTGCTACGCGCATTGCCTCGTCCGAGTTGGAGAAGTTCAGAAAGTACGTCTCTATTCCCCTGAGCGCGGGCGAGTTATTGGCATTGGCGTGAATAGAGACAAAGAGGTCTGCCCTCTTGCCGTTTGCAATGGCAGTGCGCTCTTCTAATGAGATAAACTCATCGGTAGAGCGGGTCATAAATACCTCAAACAGGTATTTTTCCCTGAGTATCTTAGCAATATAGAGCGCAATATCAAGGACAACATCCTTTTCTTTGAGGCCGTTTTTACTCATAGCTCCGGGGTCGTGCCCGCCGTGGCCGGGGTCTATGACTATTATCTTTTTGGCAATCAGGACATCGCTTTGCTTTTGAAGGATAGCCGCGTTTCTGGTATCGCCGGCCGGTTCTGATGGCTTGGCCTCTTCCTTTGGTTTGGCCTCTTCCTTAACCGCCATTTGTGGTTCTTTAACTGCCTCGGGTTCTTTTGACTGGGCAGGGTCTGTCGGCTTTTCAGGGATTTTCTTCTCAACTTTTTCAGTCGTTTCCACTTTTGGGGCAGTTTCTTTCGCCCCATATATATCAACGACTACCCTGTCCGGGTTAGCCAATGCGAAAATCCTGTAATCCTCATAGTTATCAAGGTCAATTACCACCCTGACTATATCCTTGTCAAACTGCCCTACGCGAATTCTGCTGACAATTGAGTTATCCACGTCAATTGTCTTCTTTGAGAAAGACAGGGCAGAGGCATGGTCAAGGTCAAAAAAAATCTTTTTGCTATCTTTCAGTTCGCCTTTTTTTATGCCAGAAAATGAGCTAAGGTCAATGACCACGCGAACATAGTCCTTCGAGGCGAAGTAGCGTATATCCTTTATCTGCGTTACCGGCGTCGTGGACGCTCCAGATATGCCGTAATAATACGCAGCGGCGGCAAATAACAGGAAAACGATAAGCAGGAGGCGTCGGCGCATCAGACCGCTTTTACTCCCTTTAGTGACGGCATCCCTTCAAGAATGGTTTTTTCAACCCAATTTTTCATAGTAAGTCCAGACATCGGGCATGTCTCGCAAGAACCCAGAAGCCGCACATAGAGTACATTGTCCCTGACGTCAAGGACTTCAATGCCGCCGCCCTCGGCCCGGAGCTTTTCACTGACCTTTTCTACAACCCTGTCAAGCGTCTCTTTATCCATCACATCGTCTCATCATCATCTTTAAGTATATCATAATAACCTACTATTACATATCGGCGCGCAGAGATTTTTCTTTAGGAAGGGGTGGTGGAATGACTGAGGCAGGTCTCATTTAGAGCCAATGAAAACTAATTACGCTGCCGGGAAGTGTCAGTTCGACAAAGTAATAACCAGAATGACATTATTTCATGATAGCAGTTGATTTATTAAGGATGATAAACTGCCGAAGGGGTGACCCGCCCCCCCTAACCCCGCATGGGTAACGGGTTTAGGGGGTAACACGGAATGAAATCGGAATAAGGTGGTGGTTCACTCCAAGTCGGCAACGCTGTACATCTGCAGTTGGTTGTCAATTTCTAACCTTTGTTTATCATAATCAACCTACTTTGATGTTATTATGGAAAAACAATCTCAGTATGTCAGACTTAGGATACATCAACTTTTACAGACTCGCTTATCCACGTTCCGTGCAAATTACAGTGTTCGACAACCTCAAGTTTTACAGTCTTATCCAGCTTGATTTTAAAAACCGCCGAGGAGGAAACAATGCCTCCTACGGGATATTCGGCTTTTGCTATTTCCTTGTCATCAGCAAGCAACTTGACATAAGTAATCCAATGTTCAGGGGTTGATGGATGGTCTTTCATAAACCCAACTTTGACTTTTACATCTATCCATTGACCTGCCTTAGCCTTATCAGGTGCCTCAATAAGCGGCACATGTTTTTGTTCAAGTTCAGTGGGGTTGTCCTTGCTATTAAGCCTCATCGGTTCACTTTTGTCTTCACCGGCATAGACTTTACCTGATGCTAAAACTACTCCTGCCGCTGCTGCACCTGTTATAAATTCTCTTCTGTTCATTTTCCCTCCTTTAATTTTCTGACAGTAAGTTCCATCAGATCCTATACTGAATATACTATCAAATCTACTTTTAGTTATTCAATGCGTATTCCGATGTCGCTGATGGTGAACCAACATTAGCGTATATTTATCCCAGATTGTCCATTAGGGGAAAGAGTCTAATGGCCGCCATTAGGAAAAT
>JAKOEO010000069.1 GCA_022321325.1 Candidatus Magnetominusculus sp. LBB02
ATTGCCTCTGTTTTATCGGCGATAATGGCGGTTTCTTTGCTTACTGATAATTTTCTTACTACGAGTAACATATTATCCAGATATTTTATGGGTTTTACCGGTTCAGTCCTTACCGGTGCGGGTTTTATCGCCTATTACTATAATGAGGATGAGAGGCTTCGCCATCACATGCGGTTTAATCTATGGGTATTGGCCATATCTTTTTTTATATATGGGATACTAAGCGGGCTGATAGTGCCAAAAGGCAGTTTTTTCCCCGCCAGCGTTATCAATGTCGGCTGGTTTCATAACTCTACAAATCTCCCTATCCGCCTGATCAGGGGTATTATCATTGTGGTATCTACATGGAATATAGGCAGGATTCTTTCGATTTTTCAGGCAGAGGTAAACTATAAACTGCATGAGGCGTTGGCGCAAAGGGAAGTAATTGGAGAGGAACTGGTTGTCTCGAAAGAGCAGCTTAGGACGTTTACAACGCGCCTTCAAAGCCTCGTAGAAAAGGAAAAGGCTGCTATAGCCAGAGAACTGCATGACGACTTAGGTCAGGCACTCTCATCGCTCAAAATAGACGTCAATGAAATATCCCTCACCATAGAGAAGACTTCGCTTGTTACCGAGAGAATCACTGACATTGAGAGAGCCATAGACGGAATAATTGACCGTATGCACAATATTGCCACAGAGCTAAGGCCAAGTATCTTAGACCAGCTTGGGCTTTTGTCGGCATTAGAGTGGCATGCCAGGAAATTTGGAAGGCGTACTGGCATTAACTGTAACATAAGATATAACTCTAAGGTTATACCCATGCTGAGTTATCTGAGTCCTGACTCATCCATAGCTGTCTTCCGCCTGTTTCAGGAGGCCCTGACCAACGTGTACCGCCATGCACAGGCGCGTAAGACCAATGTCTATATATACAGCAAAGACGCCTTTCTGTACGTCAAAATTGTTGACGACGGCGTGGGGATTGATATGAACAAGATATTCGACTACAGCTCGTTGGGGCTTTTGGGGATGCGAGAGCGCGTATCCATGCTTGGCTGGGATATGGAGATAAAAGGCAAGCCGCAGGCAGGGACTTCTATCAAGATAATCATTCCAGACAGAGAGACCTCTTTAGGGCTGCCTGACATGTCTGACGAGTTATCGCTGAATAACACTTAGTGTAGATTGTGCTGGAGGCATAATGATTAAAATCTTGTTGGTGGATGACCATCCTATAGTAAGGGAGGGGATAATAAAGATACTTAATCGGGAGGCAGGCATTGATTCTGTAGTGGAGGCTGAGACCTCCAAAGACGCCCTTGCTATTTTGAGAAATTCGTCGTTTAGCATAGTGATTCTGGACATATCCCTGCCGGACAAGAGCGGCCTTCTGACGCTTGACCAGATAAAGCAGTGCTATCCTGCCTTGCCCGTGCTCATTTTAAGCATGTACCCGGAGGAAGAATATGCGATACAGTCGCTAAAGCTCGGCGCCTCAGGCTATCTTAACAAGAAGGCCCTTCCGGATGAGCTGCTTAAAGCGATACGCAGGATCGTTGCAGGAGGAAAATATATAACTGAAATACTGGCTGAAAATATCGCAAATGTCCTTGATAAGAGGTCTGATAAACTACATTTTAAGAATCTTACCAAGAGGGAATTCCATGTCATGGACATGATAGTATCAGGCAAGACGCCTAAAGAAATAGCAGGCATTTTATCGCTAAGCGTACGAACCATCAACACATACAGAATAAATATACTGCATAAACTGAACCTCAGAGGCAATGCAGAACTTGTGCGCTACGCAATAGAAAACAACCTGTTCAGCAAGTGTTAACCGATATTAGCCATTTTCTCGTTTATTTAACACAATCATCATATTATCTTAACATTGTTCATAAAACTTAATACTGCTGCAATATTTGATGCGTATGATACCGGTGTGAGTCCGACGATGCAATTCTCTAAGCCATACGCTGAGCCAGACACAGCCGGCGCCGCTATTCAGTCATTTTTCGACAACCTCGGCCTTGACAGGACAAGTATCGAACTATGGATTGCAACCGCCTTATATCTTGGTAAGAGCACAGTCACTGCATCAAGGATTTCGATTTATTTCAGAGAAGACAAGATATAGGCGGCGCTTGCCGATTACAATGGCGCCTCAAAGTAAAAGCCACCGGGACCGCACTTTGCCATGAGCGTATCTACTACCCTTCTGTACCTCTGCGGGGTATCGCTTGGCCTTGCAACATAAAGCGGTTTGCCGTCTTTCCCAAAGCTGTACTCTGACGGGCAGTCTTTCTCATTAACATCTCCAAACAGGTTTATCTCTCCAAAGATCTCTTTGGCAACGCGATAATCCTTATGAGGGGAAAATCCCAGATCCTCTGCATATAAGACTGCGTCTTCCACGAGCTTTACGGCACAGGCAGGGCGTATGTCCACATACTGCTGCCTCTGATTTCTCATCATGATGTTTCTGTCATAGTCCATCTTAGTTGTTATAATAAAAAATGCGTTTGTAACGCCAAGGCAAAACACATCGAGCTGAAAGATGCTAAAAGCCACTGTGTCCTCTGCAACCTTTCTGCTCATGATGACATGCCCTATGCCGACGTCAAACATATCTTCAGAAACAAGGCATTCATAAATGGGCGCAGAGGAGGCGACAATGAATTGCTTTGCCGTTGTCATTGCCTTGCCTGTGCGTGAATTTGATGACGGGCTGCAAGTGGTTGTATCTAAATTATCTATCGTCTGGCCGGTAGGTTCCATTTGTTTATTACCTCCTTGCTGCGTCAATACACGGGTGGTCGCATCCCGCAATGCGTATAGTTTACCTGAATGGGCGTTACAGATCAGTTACAGATTTAGGTCGGATGAAGAAAATAGATGTTTAAAGGCGATAAAAGGGCGATGTACTCAAGCCTGAAACTTGAGGGCTGCCGATTCATAGAGCAGGCTATAATGTTGCAGAGCTCATAGTTTCGATGTCCTGGGTGAGTTTGCAGATTGTTTCGTCGTCCCTGCGTATTCGCTCTGAGAGCATGACACTGAGATTCTTATAGAGCTTCAAACAGATGTATGGTTCTGTTTTCCTTAACACTGTGTCGCTTATCAGTATGCAGACCGTGTCAGTTTCAGCCACTGCGGCGGCGTAGCGCGGCGAGTTGTTCAAAAACCCCAGCTCACCGAAACAATCGCCGCTTTTTAGCTCCTTTAGCAGCGATACTTTGCCGTCATGTGAGTCCCTTTTGAGCAGCTTGACCTTCCCTGCTATTATTATAAACATCTTGTCGTCAATAGAGGCTTCTTTAAAGATTTGCGCGCCTTTTCTGTATAGCTTTTTCCCGCTTAATGAAAATAACTTCAACATCTCCTCATCTGTGAAATCGGAAAAGAAAAGATACCTGTCCCTGAGCATCTTTATCAGCTCCAGTTTATTAAAATCTGCCGACGGCAATGAGGTTGCAGACTGGCTTTTGTTGCGCGCCTCCAGATAATACTCAAGGGCGTCGGCAAACTCTCCCGCCGATTGATACCGCCTCCCCTTGTCCTTCTCAAGCATCTTCATAACATGCAAGCCTACGGTTTCGTTTATTGTCGGGTCAATGCGCCCGGGAAATTCAGGATCTTTTGACTCTATACATTGGAACAGTTCCTTAAAATTAGCGCCGGTAAAAGGTTTTATACCGGTAAGAAACTCATATGACAGCACCCCCAAGGAAAACAGGTCGGCCAGCTTGTCAGTCTTTTCCTCTCTTATAATCTCCGGCGACATGTAATAAGGCGTACCGGTAAAAACCCCCCCAGTGTCATCCATCTTGTTTGACTGGTTGTCGAGCACCGCTATTCCAAAATCCATTACCTTAACCTGCAAATCCTCAAGAACCATCACGTTGGCCGGTTTGATGTCCCTGTGTATTACGCCGTGCTGATGGGCATAGTGCAGAGTGCGGGCTAAAATAATCAGGAGTTTGAGCTTATCGTTTATCTGGATTTTATTGCCATTTACAATTACATCTTTAAGCGTTATGCCCTTTACATATTCAAAGACAAGATAGAATGAGTTGGCCTGTTCTCCTACATCGTAGATTGCCGCAATGTTTGGATGGTTGAGGCGCCCGGCTATCTTTGCCTCGTTGCAAAACTGCTTTATCATATTGTGAGCGGCGGGCGTCTGGCCGCCGTCTACCAGTTTTACTGTTTTTATTGCCACTTCGCGGTCAATTATGGCGTCAAGGGCTTTATAAACCACGCCCATCGAGCCTTCGCCCAGCTTTCCTATAACCTCATAACGCCCTATCTTGTCAGCCAATTATCAGTTATCTCCGCTTCCTTTCAATTCAATAATACGCCATATGCGACAATTATATAGAAATAATTAATATTTTACAAGGTATTTTAATATCATAGTTAAAGCAACTATTTTTCTTTCAGGCAGACAGAGGATTTCCCGGAGAGATGGACTTGCGAAGGACTAACCAACTACTCATCGTCTTTGCTGCATAGATGGCGAAGCAGTTTAGAGCCTAACGGTGTTATAGAGTAGCCCTTTCTCGTATTTGTGGAGATAAGATGAAGGGCCTTGAGGTTGCGCATAAAATTCTTTATCGTATCCGATGGTATATCAATTTCAGGTTCAAGGTCCTTGGACAGGATATAACCCTGGTCTTTCAGAATCTGGAGTGTTTTACGTATCCACGGTGCCTGATTTTTTTGCTCGAGAACAAGGAGCTGCTCCTTGATATTAAAAATCTCCGAGTCCTTTACGTTACCCATTGATTTCTTATAATTTTCAATGTCCTCGCCGATGTACTCAAACTCTATCTTAACAGCCCTGTCCCTTTCAAAATCCACCTCGGTCTCGGCATGAAGCGAAAAATCGGCATTGAATTCCTCGACCGTCTCAAACCCGCATCTTTTAATCTCATCCATTGTAATATTCTGAATTCTTTTGAAGTCAACGTCAATAATGCGCAGAAGTCCTATGTTGTGAGAGCGATAAATCTTCCCCCGCAATACCCGAAGAGTATCCCAGTACCGAAAGGCCAGCGTTATCTTGCCTTCTCTTATGCTATCGTAAAATCGTTTTTCAAACGAAATCATTACAGCTGACATTATAGCATGAACATAAGTATTAATCAAGATTTATTTTTAAAAATCGCAAAAAAAATCAATATATTTTAAGTTATAATTGTCTCTGTGGGGGTTTTTGAGCTTATAACGGGGTTTTCGCCTAAGGGAGACCAGCCGGCGGCGATAGAAACGCTTACCAACGGTGCGAAGCAGGGAGGGCATCATGTCCTTTTAGGTGTTACAGGCTCCGGCAAGACATTTACGATAGCCAATGTCATCGCCAATTTGGGTAAGCCCACGCTCGTTATCGCACACAATAAGACCCTTGCCGCCCAGCTCTATGGCGAGTTCAGGGAACTCTTCCCGGCAAATGCCGTCGAATATTTTGTCAGCTATTATGATTATTACCAGCCTGAGGCCTATATCCCTAAGACTGACACATATATTGCAAAAGACGCCATGATAAACGAAGACATAGACAGGCTGCGGCACTCGGCCACAATGGCAGTCCTTGAACGGCGCGATACTATTGTTGTGGCCTCAGTGTCGTGTATTTATGGCATAGGTTCGCCGGATGACTACATGGGCATGCATCTGGTGGTAAAAGAGGGCGATTCGATTAAAAGAGACACGCTTTTAGACCACCTCACAGCGCTTCAGTATGAGCGGCGGGAGCGGGAGTTTAAGCGCGGCTCTATCAGAGTCAGAGGCGACATTATCGAGGTGTTTCCCGCATTTTCAATGGACAAGGGGATAAGGGTAGAGTTCTTTGGCGATGACATTGACGCAATCTATGAGTTTGACCACATTACGGGACAGCGGCTGAGAAGGCTCAAGACTGCCTCTATCTATCCCCGTTCTCACTGGCTGACGCCGAGAGACAGAATTGACGGCGCCCTTGCGGGTATAAAAAAGGAGATGCGCGCTCAGGTTGAGTATTTTCTCAGACAAGGAAAACCCTCAGAGGCGCAGCGCATAGAACAGCGCACTATGTTTGACCTTGAAATGCTCAAAGAGTTTGGATTTTGTAACGGGATAGAAAACTACTCGCGCCATTTAAGCGGCAGGGCGCCGGGGCAGCCCCCATTCTCGCTGATTGACTATTTTCCAGATGACATCCTTATAGTCATAGACGAATCCCACGTTACCGTACCGCAAATAGGCGGCATGTACGAGGGCGACCGGGTAAGAAAACAAACCCTGATTGACTATGGCTTCAGGCTTCCCTCGGCTCTGGATAACAGGCCGTTGAAATTTAATGAGTTTGAGGCACGCATTAAGGCTGCGATATATGTCTCGGCAACACCCGGCAAGTATGAGCTTAACCGTGCGGGGGGCAACGTTGTAGAACAAATTATCAGGCCCACAGGGCTGTTAGACCCTGAGATGTTTGTCCGCCCTGTAAGCGGACAGGTGGATGATCTGATAAAGGAAATAAGGCTTGTAACCCAGAGGAATGAGCGCGTTCTGGTCACAACGTTGACAAAGAAGATGGCCGAGGACCTCTCAGAGTACTACAACGAGCTTGGCATAAGGACGCGCTACCTGCACTCTGACATAGACACGTTGGACAGGGTGAAGATACTTCAGGACTTGCGCCAGGGGGTGTTTGACTGTCTGGTTGGGGTGAATCTGCTAAGAGAGGGGTTGGACCTGCCAGAGGTATCGCTTGTGGCGATATTTGACGCCGATAAGGAGGGATTTCTGCGCTCAGAAAAATCGCTGATTCAAACATCGGGGCGCGCCGCCAGAAATGTAAACAGCAAGGTGCTGCTCTATGCTGATACTATAACCGGCTCCATGCACCGCGCTATGGACGAAACCACACGCCGCCGCAAGAGGCAGCTTCAGTATAACGAACAGATGGGCATAACCCCGCAGACCGTTATCAGTAACATAAAGGACATTCTCTCGACCATCTATGAGGCCGACTACTGGACAGTGCCGGTGACAGAGGAGCTTGAGTCATTTGATGAGACCAAACTAACAGCGCTTGAGCAGGAAATGAAAGAGGCGGCAAAGCGGCTGGATTTCGAGTACGCCGCCGCCGTCAGAGACAAGATTAAGGCTATTCGCGAAAAGGCGCTTGCCGTAGGGATGTAGGGCAACACGAGCTAAGTCATAGACAGCAGAAATGCCATACTCTAACAGCATTTAATCGTAACGGAGAGGCTATCGGTTTAATACATTGACCGCCCGAATAGAGTTTTTGTCAATAGGAGTTTAATAATATCTCATCAGGCGGCCTGTTAAGTATCTGCGCGGGTTTTCAATCAAGATAATGCGAAAGAGGGGAGTCGAACCCCTATGCCGCGAGGCACTGGATCCTAAGTCCAGCGCGTCTGCCAATTCCGCCACTTTCGCATTCCTTAGTGTACATTGTTCCTTATACTCTTATCAAGGGGCTGCAACGCAAAAACGGCAACGAAGCGCCCTGTGAGCTGACTCTTCATTGCCGTTTGCAATGCCAACTGTGCCCGTGTTAAGGCTTATTTGTAGCGCTTGTCAAATTCCTCTATCCTTTGTTTCCTCTCGGCCTTGACCGCAGGGTCTTCATTGCCTACAGACCACTTATGATTCTCTGTGTTTTGCACCTCATGAAGCATCTTTTCAAGCTCATCCGCCTTCATGTTGGCCTCTTTGTCGGCGCTCTTTTTGCCCATCTCTATGACCTCTTTAAGCTCAGGCACAAAGGAGCCATACCAGTTTCTGGCAAGGTCATAGTTGCCATGCCATTGGGTGTAGTCCGGCGCCTGCATGGATGCGGCGTGACGCGCCCTTCTGCCCTCGTGATGCCATAGCTCAAACCATGTGTAGTCTATCTTATTGGCGAATGAGGCATATTCCTTGCCCTTTACCGCCTTTAACACCTCGGTGGCCTTCTTAAACAACTTCTCGCCTGGTATTGCCCATTTCTCGCTGTATAGCTGTAACTGGGCATCATACTGTGTGTAAAAGGCGTTTGTGAAGTTTACATTGTGGCAGGAGACGCAAACCTTCTTCATATTATTCATGCGCATATCTCCGGTAATCTTACCAGAGGCAAGCCCCCACGCCAGGTCTGTCTCATGCGCCTGCTTCAGCTGTGCCGGGCGGTTGTTCCACTTGATTCGCAGGCCGACATTGTGAGTTACAGGCATGTCCTTCGTTGCCGACATATGGCAGGTAGCACAGGTTGGCGCCGCTGTATAGTCCTCGCCGACTATCCATTTGGACGATTCCAAATTCATCCTGTCCTTATTGGCGTAGTAGTTTATCCCGTGCTTGGATTCTGTGTAAATCTCAATCTGAGGGTGGTCAGGCCCCATGTGGCACTTACCGCAGACCTCAGGCTGGCGCGCCTGAGCTACAGAGAATTCATGGCGCTGGTGGCATGCCGTACAGCTTCCCTCAGAACCATCGGGATTGACCCTGCCTATTCCTGTGTTTGGCCATGTAGCGGCGTCAAGCTTGCCGTCTTTGTTTACTTTGACTACCGAACCGTGGCACTGCCAACAGCCATTAACCGCCGCCGCCGACACTCCCATCGGGAATCCCTCTGTCTTCATGCCTGAGTTGCCCTCGGCCACATCTGCCAGAATGTTGTCCATCGAGCCCATGATACGTCCCGCCTTTGCATGGTGGGAATTGGCAAACTCATCAGATTCTTTGGCGTGGCACTTACCGCAGTCCTTGGGAGATACTATTACAGATATCACTGCGCCGTTATGTTCAAACGCCCCGGCATCTCCCTTCTTCTTCATGTGACATTCATAGCAGCCGACATTAGCCCTGAAATGCTTGCTCCTGCCCCAATGTGCGTAAATATTGCTTGTCGTGTTTGAGTGGCAGGCAACACACGTCTGGCTTTCCTTTGACAGCTCCTTTGGTATCTCAAGCTTCATGTCCGCGTAGGCAGACGAAACCGCGGCAAGCAGAGCTGCCACTACTAACATAATCACCTTTTTCATACTCTCCTCCTTATACTTCCTCAATTAAGCGCTTCGTCTGCCCCAATACAAACCCCCGCGTTCACCTCCTTAATTCAAAAGACTTTTGTACTACCCCCTGACATGGCGGACAACTATTGTGACCAATGTCACACTGTAACAATATGGGTGATAAACAAATGTCATACAGAAACTATTGATATATTAATGTAAACAGTGACTTTAGTCAATATGTACATGAGGTATACTTAAATCTCGCATTTTCATTTGACAAATAGTCGGGATTATATTTAGGATAGTGCGTGGATTATGTGGTTTTGAGTACTATAGATGTGGGATGTACTGGTGCCCGGTAGGGTTTTAGTAATAGACGACGAAGTGGAAGTCCGCAATTCCGTCGCCGACCTTTTAAGGAATAAGGGTGGTTTTGAAACTGCCGTGGCCGCAAATGCAAAATCTGCGCTGAATCTTATGAAGAAGCACGCCTATGACGCCGCCGTGATTGACATAGTACTGCCCGATATGGATGGTACTGTCTTACTAAGAGCGCTGAGAAAGCTCAATCCATGCCTTGTGTGCATTGTAATTACAGGACATGCCGACTTTAATATTGTTTATGAGGCGATTAAGTCCGGAGCAGACGGGTTTTTCACAAAACCGTTTCCCATTGAGGATGTCATAGCGCGTATAAATGAATCGCTTCAACAGAAATGTCTACAGAGGCAACTGATAGAATCTGAGGACAGATACAGGAGTTTGGTTCAGAAGTCCACCGAGGGTATCTGCAATCTCGACATGGACGGCAGGGTTGTATTCAGTAACCCGGCGTGTCAGAAGATGTTTGAAAAAGATGAGCAAGAACTCTTAGGCCTCAGATATGTAGATGTAGTAAATTCAAAGGATGCCGCTCAGGTGGAGGATGGCGTAGAATGTGCCAAAAAGGGCATTAACGTATCCCTGCAATATGAAATTTCCACATATTCAGCAAATAAGTGGGTCGAAAGCACCATTACCCCGATAAAAAGCGACAAAGGCGCGGCTGTATCGAGCATACTTATTATATCGAGGGATATCACAGAGAGGGTAAAGATGGAGGCACAGCTTACGGATGCGTTAGGGCAGAAAGAGACCCTGCTGCGCGAACTCCACCATAGGGTAAAAAACAATATGCAGGTGATAATCAGCCTGCTGAAGCTCCAATCTGCCTATCTGAAAGACAGTTATGACAAAGATGTGCTTAGAGATATCGAACATCGTATCAAGGTCATGGCAATTGTCCACGAACGTCTCAACAGGACAAGCGATATGGCAAGCATTAGTTTCAAATACTACGTAAAACAGGTTGCCAATGAGATGATGTCATCGTATCGCGGCGTTAAACACAATGTTACTGTAAAAATAACTGGCGATGACTTTATGCTTGGCATAGACACTGCTGTGCCATGCGGCCTTGTCATAAACGAGCTGCTGTCAAATGCGATTAAACATGCCTTTTCCGGCACTGACGGCGGCGTTATTAAGATAAATTTTAAATCTCACAAAACTGATGAGTATGAGGTTACGGTAAAAGACAATGGGGTAGGGATGCCCGGGGATATAATTATAGATGCTGCCAATACGCTTGGCCTTACGCTTGTGCACATGCTTGTTGTGACTCAGTTAAAAGGAAAATGTTACTATGAAGTCGGAGATGGCACAGAATTCCATTTTACATTCAAAGAGATGCTTCATAAAAGGCTCGAACAGTAGTGAACACGACAAAGAAGATAATCGCCTTGACAAGGCCGTACTGGGGGAAGTCCTTCACAGCGCTGGCGTTTGGTCTGATGGGCTCAGCCGTAATGGGGGCAATTGCATGGCTTGTCAAGCCCGCCTTAGACCTCATCTTTGTTGATAGAAAGATGCAGTATATGATATGGATACCTGTTGGCGTGGTTGTGTTGTTTACGCTGAAGGGGGTGTTGAACTTTGGCCAGCAATATCTGATGAAAGTAGCGGGGCTGTCGCTTATCCGGGATACGCAGAACAAGCTGCACAACCATATTTTGCATATGCCGGCGGGATATTTCGATAAAGAGGCCTCTGGGATTTTGATGTCGAGGGTGATTAATGACGTAAGGATGTTAAGTGCGCTGTTTGACGAGGTGCTTAGGTCGTGTACAATTGAAGTGCCAAAGATATTCATTCTCATGGGCATTGCGTTTTACAGGAAGTGGGACATGACGGCTGCATGTCTTATGATAGTCCCCGTGCTCGCTTTCAGCGTAAGAAAGCTTGGGAAAAAGGTCAAGCAGCGAAGCCATCAGGCGCAAAAGAGCGTTTCGTTCCTGACCCATCGGCTTGTGGAGTCCATAACCGGCATAAAGGTCATAAAGGTGTTTAACCGGGAGGGATTGAGAGACGGCAAGTTTATGTCGGAAAACAGTGATGTCTTCAGTGAAAGCGTTAAGGCGATAACCTTCAAGGAGATAAATAAACTTGTCATTGACTGCCTGACGGGGCTTGCCATTGGGTTTGTGCTTGTTTACGGGGGCAGGCAGGTCATTACAGGAATAGTGACGCCCGGGGATTTCGCCTCTATACTTACGGCGATATATCTGGTGTTTAGTCCGGTGAAACAAGTGGGTGAATCTTATACGACGCTTCAGGGGATTTTGGCCGCGATGGAGAGGATTGAGCATGTTATGCAGACCCCGGCAGAGGAAACAGGCACGGTGAAAGTGACAGAGTTTAAGGATAGGATTGTCTTTGACAATGTCTGGTTTGAATTTGCTAAAGACTCACAGGTCGTATTGCAGGCAATAAATCTTAACATACGCGCAGGGGAAGTACTCGCCGTAGTTGGTCCAAGCGGTGCCGGCAAGACAACGATAGCGCATCTGTTGCCGCGTTTTTATTCGCCCACCCAGGGGCGGATAACAATTGACGGCGTGGATATCAGGGATATGGATATTCACTCTCTGCGAAGCCTGATAGGGATTGTAAGCCAGGACATCATCCTGTTTAACGATACGGTAAGGGAGAACATCGCCTTTGGAAATCCGCTGTCCTCGTTTGATGAGATAAAGGGCGCAGCGCAGATGGCATTTGCCGCTGAGTTTATAGATAAAATGCCGGGCGGCTATGATACGATTTTGGGCGAGCGCGGCATGACGCTCTCCGGCGGGCAGAGGCAGCGCATAGCCATAGCGCGGGCAATCCTAAAAAACCCGCCTATTATGATTCTGGATGAGGCCACCTCATCGCTGGATTCAGTATCGGAGGCGCTGGTGCAAAAGGCGCTGGAGGGCCTGATGAGGCGCCGCACGACAATTGTCATAGCCCACAGGCTCTCAACCATAAAAAACGCAGACAGAATAGTTGTCCTTAAAGATGGCAAAATCACGGCCGTCGGTACGCACGATGAGCTGATATCTGCAAACGAGACATACAGCTGTCTCTACAATACATTTACTGCAATGACAGAAAACAGCGGGATACCCGACAATGAATCTTAGAGATGTCAGTTTTTTTAGCTTCCTTTCCGATGAGGATTGTACGGAGATACTGCCGTATTTCCATACAATAACCCACAGGAAAAAGGAGATGGTGTTTTCTGAGGGCGACCGCTCCGACTGGCTCTACATCGTCTCACAGGGTAAGATTAAAATTACCAGACAATCGCAGGACGGCAAAGAACTCATTCTTGAAATCATCCAGCCCAATGAACTATTCGGTGCAGTTGCGGCCTTTAAGGGATTTCCCTATCCGGCTAATGCCGTGGCAATGGAAAATTCCACAGTGCTAAGAGTGTCGCGAAAGGATCTTTTTAAGATCATAGACAGGTTTCCCAGCGTAACGCTTTCAATTGCATCCATGCTCGGAGACAGGATGAGAAACTCCCATGACACACTGAAAAACATCGCCCTTGAGCGTGTGGAAAGCCGCATTGCCTCGCTCCTGCTTAAACTTGCCCTAAAATCTTCGCCCGATACCCTGCATATTGACTTCAAACTAACCAAACAGGACATCGCAGACATGGCCGGCACCACCGTTGAGACCTCTATTCGAACAATAAGCAAATTCAAGAAGCTCGGCCTCATAATTGAGAAAAAGGGCGTATTCATCATAAAAGACCGCGACGGCCTAAGCCTGTTTGGCCATTAAACCGCCGCCGCTAATAATATCTGTGATTAGGTCGGCTGCTCTGGTTTCGGTACTAAGGTTGCAAGCATATTATATACAAACAGCATGATTGACCCTGCTTCCATGATGCCAAAGGCAGCGCCCGCCATTCTTATCGGTCCGCTTTCCTGCCCGCTATATATGGATGCAGTATAGCATAGAACCATACCAATCAGCCCAATATTGGCAAGCCAGAACTGCACTACGGCCGCACTGCGGCTCTTTATCAAACGTCCGGCAAATCGCGGCAGCACATGATACCCAACCCCGTATATCATCTGCGTTACCCAGCCCAGCAGCATCAGGTGCGAATGGACAAATTTAAATGTCAGATTAGTCGGCGAGGCCATCATCATTATCCCAAATAACGACGACAGCCCCAAATACACAACGCTTGCAACGATAAAATTCTTTACATATGTATCCATCTCTCATACCTCCATAATGTGTTTAGTAATTTATTCTAACAGGTCGTATGAGGCAATACAATGATAAATATCATAAACGGTTATAGCCGTCCATAAGGGCATTTCTCATCACGTCAACCGGGGCGGTCGTATTTGTCCAAAGTTCAAATGCCAGCACGCCCTGCCAGAATAACATGCCCAGACCATTAACGGTAAGGCAGCCGAGGCTTTTCGCCTCGACAAGCAGCGGCGTGTCTTTATAGATAACGTCGCAGACGATATGGTGTTCTCTTAACAATGTCTTATCAACAGGAAGCGGGTCGCCATAGTGAAGCCCAATCGGCGTGGCGTTAATAAGTATGTCGGCAGCGGTTATGGCATTCGTTGAGGACTCGGCATAGACGTCAGGACTTACTTTTTTTAAGTCGTCCACAAGGGCGGCTAATTTTACAGCATCAACATCGAAGATTCTCAATTGTGCGGCCTCTTTTGCTATATAATATGTTATAGCCCTTGCAGCGCCCCCGGCCCCTGCCATAAATACACGTTTGCCTGTCAGGGTTACTCCTGCCTCTTCCATTGATCTCATAAAACCGCGCCCGTCAGTGTTGTGGCCAACAAGTCTGCCGTTGTCGTTTACAATCGTATTGACCGCCCCGATGAACTTTGCCTCTTCGTGAATGTCATCAAGGAATTGTATGGCCTTTTCCTTATAGGGTATGGTGATATTCGCCCCAAGAAAGTGTAACGCGCGAATTGAGCGTATCGCATCGCCAAGCAAGTCAGGGGCAACGGGGAAGGCCATGTAGCGGCAGTCAATCCCCAGATGTTCAAACCCCGCGTTGTGCATGGCCGGTGAGAGGCTGTGCCCTACGGGATTTCCAATAAGCCCGGCCAGTTTTGTATGTGCCGTAATCATCAGTCCAGCTCCTCTATTGCCTGAATCAGTCCTTCAAACGAAGACTCTATGATTTTTGTCTTAACGCCAAGTGCCTCCCCTATGAAATCTGTCGCAATATCGTCCAGAAACACGTTCTGGCCGTCGCGAAGCGTTACGTCGGGGATGAGAATTACCTCATCGGGACGCACCTGCCCCATGAATGTGCGAATAATATCTCTGCCTGTCAGGAGGCCGGTTACTGTTACGCTTGTGCCGAAAAACTGATTTTCAACGGGATAAACCCTTAAATCCATGCCGGTCTTCTTATTTAATCTTTGCGAAAATTTTTTTAAATAGGGATAGAACGACATGCCGGTAAACAGGGATATGGGAGTCTTAGCGGGGACTCGCCTGAGTTTCTTAAACCTCTCCGCCCTGTGTAAAAACTCCGGCACAAGCCCCACGCCGTTTTCTTTTTGAGGCAGGTCGCCATAGTCAGCCAGGGCAGGGAAGGGCAGCCCGGCCTTTAAATACATCTCGTCGGCGGCATAGACTACACGGTCGCCGTATTTCTTTAGAAATCGCCTCTGAAAGACCTCGATTGTTGATAACGCGGCCAGTGCGTCTTCTTTTGTAACCGGAGTCATTTTTTTATTGCCATGTGCGGTTAATCCAACCGGCACGACGGCAATTGACGACAGGTATGGATAGAACTTTCTCAGGTCGGTTATTGTACGTTCAAGGTCGCCGCCGTCGTTATAGCCGGGGCAGAGGACTATCTGTGCGTGCAGTTTTATCTTGTTTTTCGTCAGGAACTGGATCTCCTTTAATATCTCCACTGACTTGGAGTTGCCAAGAAGTTTTTTTCTGATCTCTTCGTTTGTGGAATGTACGGATATATATAGCGGAGACAGGCGTTGCTCAACTATGCGCTGCCTTGCGGAGTCGCTAAGGTTTGAAAGCGTAATATAACTTCCATAAAGAAATGACAGCCGGTAGTCCTCATCTTTTATGTAAAGGGTCTTCCTAAGTCCTTTTGGAAGCTGATTGACAAAACAGAATATACAGCGGTTTTTACAGATTGATATCTTAAATGATTTCAGCTCAATCCCCAGATGTCTGCTATCATATTTGGCGTCAGACATGTTGATAGTCCTTTCAAACAGCTTTCCTCTCCTGCTTAGCAGTATCGAAAATTCAGATTCAGCCGTATAGAATAACAGGTCTATCTCATCGGCAATGGAGTGCCCATTTATTGAGATTAAGTCATCGCCAGACCTAATTCCGGCGTTATATGCCGGCGAGCCGACGGCCACGCTTTCTATTTTGCTGCCGTCAGCCATTTGTGTACATAAGCCCCTTTACTATATAGTAGAGCCCCGAGGCGACTGTCAGAATGGTCGTCACCCAGACAAGCAATGCTGGGTCTGGCAGGAGTGCTTGAAAGTTAATTCTTAATAAGACATAGGCCAGAAGCACCATTTGAGCCGCTATGGCCGATTTCCCCAACATGCTTGGCCTAATGAATACCACATGATGAATTAAATAAAATAACATCCAGCCTACAAGCACTATAAGGTCGCGGCTTATTATCGAGATTGTCAGCCACGCCGGAATCCATCCGTATATAGTAAACAAAATGAACGATGTGATCAATAAAAATTTGTCGGCCATGGGGTCAAGAAATTGCCCAAGTTTTGTCTGCTTATTTGTGACGCGGGCAATCAGGCCGTCAAGGGCGTCAGTGATAGATGCCAAAACAAATACCGCCAGGGCAATGTCGTACCTGTGGTAAATCATCATTGCGGCAAAAAAAGGTATCGCCACAATACGTAACAGTGTCAGCGTATTTGGTATGTTTAGTACGTCCATATTGGTCTTCATGGTATATTTAATGGTATCGCCTTCCCTTCCAATTCCAAAATACCAAGCGCATTATAACATTTCTCCGGTTTAAACTCCATGATAGAACGAAGTTTGCGAACATGGCTGCCCTCTAACTGCAACGAATACTTAGCGGTATTTATCTCTGCCCTCTGAAGAGGCACCTTATAGCGCCCTAAATGCTTGTACAAATAGCGGCTCTGGCAAAGCCCCAGGTCCGCGTATATCAAGCCCCGCACATCCAGCGTCTTTTTAAACCGCTCTGCCGCCGCGTGGAAAAACTCCTCGGCGCCTATAACCTCAGATACCATCAGCTTCAGCATTCCAATGCTCCACAGCGTATAAGCGGAGCTGACTATATCGCCAATTCTGGCATACATCTTAAGCGCGGTCTGAAGGTGCCTTAACCCTTCGTCGTAGCGGCCTTTCATTCTAAGTGCGTTGCCTATGCCGCAGTGCGAATATGCCGTGCCGAAGCGGTCTTTAATCGTTTTGAATATATTGCCGGCATTGGTATAGCACTTGAACGACTCATCGTAGAGACCCTTCATTCTGTAAGCCCCGCCAAGGCCGCACTGACAG
>JAKOEO010000006.1:0-5187 GCA_022321325.1 Candidatus Magnetominusculus sp. LBB02
GTGATAATAAACCACAATATCAAAGAAAGTACAAGGGTAATCAGCTTCAATTCCTTATTTTCAGTAAAAAATTTCTTCATTTGCGTTGTTTCCCCTGTTCTGTAAATATGCCGGTCAGAAGAACCCGCAAATTGGCCATATCAGCCCTCTTTTCAATTTCGCCCGCTATAGCTGTAGATATGCTGCCAGTCTCCTCAGAGACGATTACCACTACGGCGTCTGTCTCTTCAGTTATGGCAAGGGCCGCCCTGTGTCTGGTACCGAGGAGTTTGTCAATATCCGGCCTGAATGTAATCGGCAAAAAACAACCGGCGGCAACTATCTTATTGCCGCTTATGACAACTGCGCCGTCGTGGATGGGGGAGGTGGGATGAAATATGCTAAGCAACAGTTCCCTCGTAACGCGCGCCTCAAGATATGTCCCAATTTCAATATAATCTTTAAGACTGGTATCTCGCTCGAGAATTATCAGGGCGCCGATTTTCCTGGCTGAAAGTGATGCCGCCGCCTTTACAATCTCATCCAGAGATTTAAGCTCCTCCGCCGATGTCGGACGAAAAAACGGCGACTTGCCCACCTGCGCCAGCGCCCGCCTTATCTCCGGCTGAAACAACACAATAACCGCTATAACTATGTACGCCCAAAAACTTTGTATCAGCCAGTCTATCGTGTATATCTTCAGATAGCCCGCCGCCAGCGATATCGCCAGAAGCACACCGATGCCTATGAGCATCTCAACGGCGCGCGTACCGCGTATCAAAAGCAGCACCCTGTAGAGCACCAGCCATACAAGGAGAATATCCAGTATGTCCTGCCACCTGATCTGTTCTATTATTTCCACTTATACCATTGCCTGATTAAATAGTTCCTGTCATTTCCTCGCCAACACTATTCTGTGCTTGATAAGCGAGATTTCCTTTATGTGACCGTCAAAAAACTTTTGCTCTCCGAACAGATTCTTAATAAACAACTGGCCGTCTTCCGGGCGAATAACGTCAACATTTTCCAAATACAGGATTTCACCCATGCCGTCATGAGCTTCTATATATACGTTAGCCTCGCACATTCTTTACCTCCTCGTACAGTAATTTAATCCTCTCAATAAGGCTGTCAACCAGGTGCGGAAACGGTTCTCTGGCAACGCCCACGACCTCAAGGCCCTCCTGATTCAAGGGCAGAAGGATCTTCTTCGCATTGGAGCTGGAAATGGCCGATGCCATAGCAGGCGTCAACTCCCCCATCATGGAGTGAGCCATAATTATGCTTATCGGTCCAAGTACAACGTCCACCCTCTCTACATTTAAGGCGATGGCATTTTCGCCGGTTGCCCCCTTATTGGCCCTCGCCCGCAGCATTGATGTAGTTGCCGCAGAGTTCGTACCCAGGGCGATTATCTCTATCTCATCGCCGAAATCGTCGCGCAGACGCCTTACAATAACGCTGCCAACTCCGCCGCCCTGCCCGTCAACAACCGCTATTTTAAGCATCACCGGCGTCCGCTGTATGATACACATTTTCCACAGTCTGTTTAGTATAAATTAAATTAATAAACCTGTCAAATATTGAAGATTTTTTGCAAAATCTTTATAATCAGGATATGAAGACTGACGCAGCCCTTTACATTAAATCAGGATTGGCTGTATGATAAAAACAGTATTAATCGGCAAGTATGGAGAATGGCTTGCGGCGCGCTATCTGAAAAAGGCCGGCTATGCCATACTGGAAAGGGGCTATAAGAATAATCTTGGAGAGATAGACATCATAGCCAGAGATGGCGGGCAGATGGTCTTTGTCGAGGTCAAAACAAGGGTATCGGACGAGTTTGGCGACCCTTGCCAGGCAATTGATTACAGAAAGAGAAGGAAGATAATAAACACCGCGCTTGTCTATCTGAAAAAACATGGCGATACGACAAGCGTGCGCTTTGACTTCGTCGGCGTCAGACTCTGGGCGGCTGGCGCCATGAATGACAAAATTGAGCACCGAAAGGATATATTTGAACTATGACGGGAGACAGTGGTGGCGCTTCTTAGCGTTGAAAACGTAAGCGTATTTTTTAAGAGGCACTTAGCAGGCGGAGATCTGCAGGTTGTCAACTCAATTTCCTTTGACGTTGAAGCGGCAGAGATATTGGGCGTTGTAGGAGAAAGTGGCTGCGGCAAGAGCGTAACGGCGGCGGCTGTCATGGGAATACTCCCGCAAAACGCATATTACAAAGGGGACATATTGTTTGAAGGGCAGAGGCTTTCAACCCTTAGCGCTGAGGGGCTGCGCGCCCTGCGTGGAAACAGGATATCTATGATCTTTCAGGAGCCGATGACATCGCTTAATCCGGTGCTTACGGTGGGGTATCAGATAGCCGAGGTACTGATGGTGCATAAGGGGATGTCAAAGGCCGAGGCGATGGCAAGGGCGGCAGAGCTTCTTGCAGATGTAAAAATCCCCTCGCCAACGCTTCGCATAAAGGACTATCCCCATCAGATGTCAGGCGGCATGAGGCAGCGCGTGATGATAGCGATGGCAATTGCCTGTAACCCGGCCCTTGTGCTGGCCGATGAGCCTACTACCGCCCTTGATGTTACCATTGCGGCTCAGGTGCTTTCACTGCTTCGCGGGATTCAGGAAAAATTCAACATGTCAATGGTGCTGATAACTCATGACCTGGGGCTGGTGGCCGAGAATGCCCAGAGAATTGCCATTATGTACGCGGGCAGGCTTATGGAAAGCGCTGAGACGGCATCGCTTTTTAAACGCCCGCGGCATCCTTACACTGTAGGGCTTTTAAACTCAATCCCAAAGGGAAGGCACATCCCGCTTGTGCCCATACCCGGCTTTGTGCCAAAGCCAGATAATCTTCCTCCGGGCTGCAAGTTTTCTGACAGGTGCAGCCATGTCGTAAAAAGATGCAAAGAGGCCGAGCCTCCGTTGATTGAAATAGAAAAGGGCCATTTCAACCGGTGTATTTTAAATGGCGGTGACGGCGTATGAATCTGATGGAGGTCAGGGGACTAAGGAAATATTTCCAGATGAGCAGCGGCTTTTTGTCTAAGCCTCATCAGGTCAGGGCAGTGGATGGCGTAGATTTCACTATTGAGCAGAACAAGGTTTTTTCGATAGTAGGGGAGAGCGGCTCCGGCAAGTCAACGGTAGCGCGTCTGTTGTTGAGACTGATTGAGCCGCAAGAGGGCGATGTGCTGTTTAAGGGTACAAATGTACTGGGATTGAAGGGGGAGGCGCTAAAGGCATACAGGCGCTCGGTGCAGATAATATTTCAGGACCCGTTTGCGTCGCTAAATCCGAGAATGAAAATATTCAACGCCCTCTGCGAACCTCTGAAGATTCATAAGACTGTGCCGAAATCACAGTTCAGGCAGCGCGTCAGTGAGATGTTGCAGCGGGTGGGGCTGACCGAAGATGTGATGAGCCGATACCCGCATGAATTCAGCGGTGGGCAGAGGCAGAGGATATGTATTGCGCGGGCGCTGATGCTGGGGCCTGAGCTGGTGGTGGCCGATGAGCCGCTTTCCTCGCTTGACGTATCTATTCAGGCGCAGATATTGAACCTGCTGATACGCATTAAAGGGGAGATTGGGCTGTCGTTTTTGTTCATTAGCCACGACCTGAATGTGGTTCAGTATTTTAGTGACAGCATAGCGGTAATGTATCTTGGCAAGATAGTGGAGTCGGGGCAGACAGAGCAATTATTTGAAAACCCGTTACACCCATATACGCAAATGCTTATTGAATCTGTGCCAAAGATAACCGGCGTAAGCCATCATAGCCACGACACTGCGGCAGATACGCCAAGCCCGATAGAGATACCTCCGGGATGCCCGTTCCATCCCAGATGTGCAAAAAGATTGGCAGCCTGTTCGTCTTCAGTGCCTGAACTGATAGAGCGAAATGGAAGAGTTGTAGCATGCCACCTCTACTAAAATTAATTCTAAGCATATCAACGGAGGGCAGCCTGTATGCTAAATCTTGATGACAGGGTTAAGAGATATAAAGTCGTCGGGGATGTCAGGACGGTTTTAGTTATTGATGACGATGAGGCGCTGCGGCTCTTGATTCACAATATTCTTGAGCCGGACTATCTGGTCTTCGATGCCGCTGACGCTAACGGCGCACTTGAGCAGATTGTGGCCTCTGATTTTGACGCCATCCTGCTTGACCATCATCTTGGCGGGCGCAGCGGCCTTGACCTTTTAGTTGAACTAAGGGAAGACAGAAAGGTTGACTCTGCCATTATCTTTATGACCTCAGATACATCGCGTGACCTCGCCACCCAGGCCTTCAGAGAAAATGCAGACGACTTCATAGGCAAACCCATCAACAGGCAGCTCTTTAAATATGCCGTCTCTGAGGCTCTGAAAAAGAGGGACACACAGCGGCAGCTTCAGCAGGCCGTTGCCAAGGCCGAGATTGATGAGATGAAAAACCTCATCATCGCCCTGGCAAGCCGTGAGCTCCATACGCCTCTGATACCATTGATTGGCCTCTCAAGCGCCCTCTATAAACAGAATGAGGCCGATACGCTGGACAAAGATGTGCTCTCTGACGGACTCAAACGCATAGCGGAGGCGGCCAGACAATTAAACGAAATCATTGGAGATATCTTAGAGGTGGCCGCAATGAACAAAGGCGCGCAACCGCTGCAAAGGGAAGATACCAACTTGCGTACGTTAATTGAGGGGCTTAGGCTGGAGTTTCGGGATGCGGCAGAGGACAAGGGCCTGAGATTATTTGTGACTATGCCCGATGGTGGGCACTCGCTCTTTGTTGACGGTAAAAGACTTGTTCAGGCGATGAGGTTCATTGTTGATAACGCCATTAAATTCACCGAGTTTGGCACTGTGGAAATTGGCCTTAGTTATGGCGTGGACGATGTCGTCTTTTTCGTTTCCGACACGGGTGCGGGGATTGTCCCGGAATATACGGCACGCCTCTTTGAGTCATTTGAAAAAGTAGATATGAAAAGCGGGATGTCGCCCGGGCTTGGCGTTGGCTTATACCTGTGTCGGCGCATAGTTGAGACCATGCTTGGCGGCACTATCGAGGTTGAAAGCACATTTGGCAGGGGGAGCCGGTTTCAGATAAGGATTCCGAAGCCGCCGCCTGCGTAACTAGTCACTAAAGATCTCGTTACAGAAGGGGCAAAACTTCCACTCAAGGTTTCTTGGATTGTGG
>JAKOEO010000006.1:5885-18404 GCA_022321325.1 Candidatus Magnetominusculus sp. LBB02
TTTGTCGTTAATATTTACCTGTGTAGCGCCTTTCAGATTGTATTCTATGGGGTCTTCTATTGTAATAAGATTAGTGGTTTCGTTAAGCAGATGATTCAATGCGGCGTAGAGCGTAGTGCTTTTGCCGCTTCCCGTTGGCCCTGTAACAAGGATAAACCCCTGCGGTTTTTCTATCATATCAAGCACGGCCTTGTAGTCCTTGTCTGTAAGTCCGATATCCACTAATGTCAGGTTTGACGCCATTGGGTCAAGCACCCTGATAACTACCTTTTCGCCAAATTGAGTGGGCAGCGTAGATACGCGTAGATCTACCCCCTTGCCCTCCACCTTTATCTTTATCCCGCCGTCTTGCGGGATGCGCCTTTCTGATATGTCCATCTTGGCCATAACTTTTATCCTGGAGACCACGGCGGCGGTGTAACCCTTAGGAAGCTGCGTAAGGGCGGACATTATCCCGTCAACGCGCAGCCGTACGATGAAGGCGTGTTCCTGTGGTTCCATATGTATATCGCTTGCCCTGGATTTAAGGGCGCTCATGATTATCTTATTGACAAGCTGAATAAGAGGCGGGGATTCGCTGTCTTTGATTAGTTTATTCGCCTCGCTATATACGTCAATGCGTTCGGTCTTGATGTCTATGGAAGCGCCGCTTATAGTGTCCTGGGTGTCGAAGAGTTCCTTCAGCCTGTCAAGCCCTTCTATCTCCGATGAGGCCGAGCCTTCGTCAAGTTTGACGTCAGCGAAACTGCGGCGTACCGCATTTTCTATCTCGGTCGGCGTGGATATAATGACTTCCACATCTTTATTAAGCATGTATTTGACTTCCCTGATGGCGTCTATGTCCATAGGATTGGCCATGGCTATTTCAACTGTGCGGCTTTTGACGCTCAAAGGAACGAGGACGTGTTTCAGGCAGAAGTCCATGTTCAGCAGTTTGATAGCATCATTTTGAAGGGCGACAAAGGTCAGATCAACATATGGCATGTTGAGCTGCGACGAAATTGCCTTGGCGATTGCGGTCTCTGTGGCAAAGTGCATCTGCACAATGATATCGCCAAGTTTCCTCTTGCCTTCCCTCTGTATTTTGAGACATACCTCAAGCTGTTCTGGTGAAATAGTGCCGGCAGTTAAAAGTATCTCTCCAAGCATCAGGAGTTTCTTTTTATGGTAGAATGCCTGAATAGCCCTTCTTATTTCAGAGAGAGTTGTTACAACAGGTTTAACGCTCTTGCCGGTAACAAACTCCAGGTCTCTGATTGCCCCTAGATCAAGCGGGTCGGACATGGCTATGGTTATTCGATTTCCATTAAAACTAATTGGCAGAACGAGGTGTTTCTCTGCGAGTTTGACCGGCACAGCCTTAACGGCGTCTGCCTCGATGGGGGTCTTTTGGAGTTCTACATACTCAAGCCCCATATTAGTGGCCAGTGTATGGACAATCTCCATCTCTGAGGTAATTCCAAGGTCTATGAGCACCTTGCCTAACTTATGACCTGTGCGCTTTTGTTCAGAGAGGGCGTGGCTCAGGTCTTTTTCATTTATAACGCCGGCCTCAAGCAATGCCTCGCCAAGTTTCTTTTTAGTGTCATATCTGTTTATTTTTGTGGTCACTACAATCCTTCCGCTGACTTATTATACACAATATATTATTATATTACAAATTGCGCCCAATAAGTTTTAGAAGCCCATTGATAACCGTAAGCGGGTGGGGGGGGCAGCCCGCCACATAAAGGTCTGGTCTTACCGCCTCTAAGAACGTCCGGTCTATGGCCGGGGACTCAGAAAACACTCCGCCGCTTAGGGCGCAGGCCCCTACGGCAATAAACGCCTTTGGCTCTGGCATTGCCTCATATGTGTCTCTCAGCGCGTAGGCCATGCCTTTTGTTATCGGCCCGGTTAGTACGAGGCCGTCGGCGTGTCGTGGCGAGGCAACGAAGTCTATGCCGAAGCGTCCTATGTCAAAGTTAACATTAGACAGGGCGTTTAACTCCAGTTCGCAGCCATTGCAGCCACCGGCTGATACCTGCCGAAGTTTGAAGGAGCGCTTGAAATGCCTGCGCAGCTCTTCATTTACCTTGACGGCAGGCGCAGCGGCGGCGGCAGTGATTACTAATGAGGAGGGCAGGGTTGCCGCCAGCTCCACTGAATTTGTAAAACTTATCATCCCCTGAGAACACACCCGTACACATTCGGGACAGAGTATGCATTTATTAAGGTCAATGGCAAGCGGCTTAAATGAAATTGCCCCTGTTGGGCAGGCATCGCCACACTTAAAGCAGGCATTTGGGCAGTCCCCTTCTTTTATAACCGGAAGCCCGCGAAACCCTACAGGAGGGCGCGCCGCCCGTATGTCTTTTATACTTCTGAAGCCCTGGTTAAATCTCACACGCAATGTGTCAAACATACTGCTCCTTTGTCACAGGTCATGCCCGGCATAAGAGGCGTCAAAGCTCTTGTTGCAGACTGGGAAGTCTGAAATCCCCGCTGTCCTTACCGCAAGGGCGAGGCCAAGCCAATTATGAAACGAGGCGTCCACAACCTTGTAGTGTTTAATTTCGCTGTTATTTCCCGTAATCAGCACATGAGAGACCTCGCCGCGCCATCCCTCAACAAGCGTTACCACAAATCTACCGGGCGCCATGAGCGACGGGGCGTTATATATATCGCCCTCCATTATGCCGAAACCCAGCCAACCTCTGATCAGCCCTATGGATTGCGTTATCTCAAGCGCCCTGACCATCAGCCGTGCATAGACGTCGCCGGAGTTCAGCATGGCTGGATCAATCCTGTCTTTTTTATATATGCCGTAGGGCTGGTCTGCCCGAACGTCTATGGGAAGGCCGGACGATTTCGCTATTACTCCTACAAGGCCGGTCTTCCACGCGAGATCTGTGCTTATCCTTCCCGTGTGCTCAAGCCGCGATAGTACGCCGGGATTGTTGAACAGGCAGTTGTTTATAATCTCAAGGTCGTGCCACAGCTCATCGCACATGTCAAGGATGTGTTTGCGCAGCTTTTCGTCAATGTCTGAAAGCACGCCGCCCGGGCGAATATAGCCGCGGCCAAAGCGGCAGCCTGAAAGCATCAACGTTGTATTGATAACGGCAGTGCGAATGCGCCCATAGGCGGAGGCCCCCGGCAAATATCCAATGTCGGTGGAAACCCCGCCAAGCCCTACAAGGTGCATGGCAATGCGCTCAAGCTCAAGTGCGACGGCGCGCAGAATTTCGGCCTTTGGCGAGATCTCTGTGCCGCATAGCGCCTCCACTGCCCATGCGTGCGCCCATGCGTGGGCTATGACAGAGTCGCCGGCAATGGACTCAGCAAGCGGCGTTTTCATAAGCGGGCTGCCCTCTTTGAACAGCGCCTCAACGCCGCGGTGTTGATAGCCAAGTTGTATCTGAAGATGATAGATTTCCTCGCCCTGGCATATGAATCTGAAGTGCCCGGGTTCAATGATACCGGCATGTACAGGGCCAACGGCCACCTCATGGGCGTCCTTGCCAAGCGGTTTGAAAAAGTGGGGCGCGGCATTGGTATCTCTGACAGGTTTGAGCCAGGGATGCCTCTGCGGTATGATGCCGGTCTGTTCATGGAGTTCTCGTTCAAATAAGTGAAGGGATGGTGCATTAGGAGTTATCGCGTCATAGGACTGTCCCCGTTGTGCTAACGCCGAGGCCGCAATCAGAGAATTTGAGGTATCGTCTGCCAGTACGGCAATGATTTCATGTCTATTGTCATCTGTGGGATAGCCGAAAAACTGCACCGTTCTGAGGCCGTCTTTCATATGCGAGGCGATGTCAGTGGCGAGGGCCTCCATTGAAAATATAGGAATATTTAATCTTGGCACTGGTACGCCGTTTTTTATCGCCGCCCAAACGCCCATCAATTGCCTCCCAGCACTGCGGCGGCTTGATGCAGGATGGTGTTTAAACGCTCAGGGATATGAATTCCAAGCAGGGCGGCAGCCACAACGAATACCCACTGTGGCGCAACGCAGAGTATTGGCTCGTGATGTTTATCATGCGCGGCGCCCCCCCGCATTGGCGTTGAAAATGCCATACGCATTACCGCAGAGACCAGCCCGTATATTATAACAGTCAGAAAGAGCGCAAACATCAAAAGCGTAACCCAGCGGCCGGCTGCCGCCATTTGCCTAAGCATTGAAAACTCTGTGATAAACAGCGCCCCCGGCGGAAATCCCAAGAGCGCCAAAGTCCCTGTCACTAAGAGCCATGAGCTTTGTGGTATGCGGTCAAGCCCGCCGCGGATTTCCTTTACGTTGACCGTGCCATAGGCATGGAGGAAATTCCCGGAAGTAAGAAACAGCGAATGCTTGGCAAGCGAGCTGCAAAGCGTATGCAGCATTGCCGCGTAAACTGCCGCCCCGCCAAGCCCCATTCCAATTGACAGAATCCCCATGTGTTCAATTGTAGAGTAGGCAAGTTTTCTCTTAAAATTCTGTGCCCTGGTAACATAAATAGCAGAGATAAAAAGAGAGACCATGCCAAGTATAAGCATAAGCTGCCTGATAAAGCTAATCATCGGCGTATGACAGAAGATTTGATAGTAGCGCAGAATGCACAAAAAGGCCGAAATAGTCAGCGCCCCTGAAAATATTGCCGAGGCAGGCGAAGGTGCCTGAGAGTGCGCATCTGGAAGCCATGTGTGCATGGGGGCAAGGCCCATCTTCGTTCCAAAGCCGACAAGGGCAAACACAAAGGCTATGCCGCCCCAAAGCGGCGATATGTTAGCCGCCCCCGCCGTAAGCGAATCCACATTCAGGCCGGGGTTGGTCTTTGCCGCCTCTGTCATCGCCAAAACGCCTATGAATGCAAGGGCTATGCCGACTGAGCAGATAAAGAGGTATTTCCACACGGCCTCCAGAGATTCCTTGCCCTTGTGATGAAGGATAAGAGGGGCGGTAGACAGTGTCGTTGCCTCTATGAAGACCCACATCAGGCCCAAATTTCTGCTCATTATCACGCCGCTTAATGTTGAGAGCGTAAAGAGCATAGTGGGGACGTACCAGTGGTTATATTTTTCGTCGTGAGCTTCTCTTATCAGAACTGCCATCTCTTTGATAAACACCGTGCTATATAAGGCAGAGGCCAGAAACAACACTGACAGTATGAGCAGAAAGAGATAGTTCAAACTGTCAAGGCCAATCAGGACATCTGCCGCGGGCTGCCCGCATGGAAGCAGCAGCGTCATAATAAGATGCGCCGCTGCTGCCACGGTGATTATCGTCTTGTCAAAAAATGGAACTTTGGCCGTAAGCGCCCTTATGGCTTTCAGGCCAAGCGAGAGTACGGCAAATAGCGCCGGGGTCAAAATTAACAGGAATTCGCCGCTTATCAATCTTTCAGTCTCCTGAGGAGCGTTACATCTGAACTTTCAAATGTTGATTTCATCCGGTTAAGAAATATGCCCATTAGAAACACACCCATAAACACGTCAAGCAGCACCCCGGCCTCAACTACCACCGGCACCTCAGAGGCAAGCGACAGTGACATCATAAATACCCCGTTTTCAAGCACCAGAAATCCCATAACGTGCGTAATCAGTTTCGCATTGGTAATGACTATAAGCAGCCCCACTACAACCGCCGATATGGAAATGCTAAAGGTGAGGACATCCACGCCAGCCCCGGCGTTTCTAAGCGCCACAGAGAGGATAAACGATAGCGAGATTACTGTCGTTGTGGCAATGAGGGATACGAAATTATCAACATACGGCTCGGTAACGCGTTTGATTTCAAGTTTCTCTATGATATAGTGAATGAACAGGGGTGTGACCACGGCCTTCACGACGAGGGTCTCAAAGCCAAGAATTAACGTGTGGCCTAGTTTAAGCGTCCCGGCATGAGAGAGGGCAAATAAGAACAGCAAAAATCCCTGTACGGAGAGAACTTTCACATAGCCGCCAAGCCTGCTGGTTGTGGATATGTAAAGAAGCGTAACGCCAAAGAGGACAACCACAAGGTTATGTATCATCTATGCACCCCGTGCATAAGCACTGCCAGAACGATAAGGGCCACAGAGGTCGCCCCAAGAATAAACTGCGGCACATGGGTCATACGCAGCCGGGCGATTATGGACTCAAATATGCCGATTGAAACAGCTATCAGGGCAAGTATAAAGAGATATAGCACAACCCCGGCAAGCGGTGACACCCACTGCGGTATTATGATGCCGGTAATAAGCGTGCCGGTGAGCGTCATCTTAATAGTGTTAGAGGCGTTGATAAGGGCAAGGTCAGGGCCGCTTGAGTCAAGAATCATCACCTCATGCACCATAGTCAGCTCAAGATGCGTGGTAGGGTCGTCAACGGGCATTCTGGCTGCCTCAACAATTATTGACATCATCAGGACGATGTTGCCGCAGATGGCCGGTATCAATAAGTCTGATGTAGACCACGCCCCTATCGCCCCAAGGATGGATGTGATAAAGCCGCCCTGTCCGAGGTCGTAAGCGGTGGCGGGAAACATCGAGTATATGCCGGTAATTGACGTATGGCCGGTGAGCATGGCCATTGAACCCATGATAATAAAGAATGCCGGTTCGATAAGTGCGGTAAATGTTATCTCTCTGCTTGCGCCCATACCTTCAAAGCTGCTTCCCGTATCGAGTGCGCCCAGGACGGTGAAGAACTTGCCCATGGCCAGCGTATAGGCAAAAAATATGAAATCCCCGTCAAAATGGATGAGGGCAGGGCGTCCGGCAATTGGCACGACGGTGGCTGCCGTCAATGCCGCCGCAAGGGCTGCCGAGGGGGCAATGGCAAACACGGGGGATGTAGTCCTGCTTATCACAGATGACTTTCTAAGAAGTCTAATGAAGTCGTAAAATGGCTGCAAAAGCGGCGGGCCGAATCTTCCGGCCCATACGGCCTTTGTCCTTACAATCAGCCCCGCCATCAAAAATGATACAGCCATCATGAGCAGATATCTTACTATAGCCGCACTCATGCCACGCCTCTGAATACGGCGGCAAAGAGAAATAGAGCCAGTGCCGCAAGAATGTATAAGACATAGTGCCCGGTATGACCGCTCTGAATCCATGATAACCTGTCGAACGCTGCCCGGACAATTATGAGCAGCTTGTCAATTACCATCGTCTCGATAAGGTCTGATGAGTAGGCGGCATACTTAATGCGTCTGGCCGGAAAGGGTTCACAGCCGGGGATATCTGCGGCTCGCGGGATGAATTTCCGTTTTTGAATGAGCCTCAATAGCGGGGCGGCAAGTTTGACAAGCGGGCCGCTTAGCGATGAGCCGGTGTACTGCATACGGCTTGAGACGGCCTCATAACCGCAGCCCCATGTTGGGGCGGAGGCAGGACTTCTGACAAGCCGGTTTCTGACAAACAATACAAACACTGTTACCGCTGCAAGAAGCAGCGCGCCGCGGGCGACATTGCCTGCTATGGCATTTGACTCAGAGATGAGAGTAGCCTGAGCTGCCCCAAGGCTCACTAAAGGGGCCTGAATTAGCTCCATAACAAAGTCCGGCCACAGACCGGCGGCAAGGCATAGTGCCGAGAGCGTTATCAGCGGCATCGACATTGACGGCGGCGGCTCAGCCCCTGACAGGTTATAGCGCGGGCTGCCCAGAAATGTTATGCCAAATGTCTTAGCAAAGACGGCAAGCGTAACGGCGCCGTTTAGGGCAAGTATGGCAACCGCTATAACCCCAAGCGTTATGATAAACCCGGAGGACGGCGTAAGCGCCTTCAAAAGCCCTGAGTAAATGAGAAATTCGCTGATAAAACCGTTAAATGGCGGAAGGGCCGAGGCGGCTAAAGAGGCCGCTAAAAATGTGAAGGCAGTAACGGGCATGGTCTTTATCAGGCCGCCAAGCCGGTCAGTTTTTGACGTACCTGTTGCGATATAGACAGCCCCGACCGCATAAAACAGGACGCCCTTAAACATGGAGTGGTTAATGATATGAAAGAGCGCACCGGCAAATCCCAGTACCTCCATAAGAGGCAGGTTATATGCCCTTCCCAGCATTCCTGTGCCAATGCCAACGCCTATGATACCGGCGTTTTCAATCGTGGAGTAGGCAAGAACGCGCCTTAAATCGTTTTGGATGAGGGCGTAGAGAATTCCAAACACGGCTGAAAACATGGAGATAAAGAGCACAGTGTAGCCGCAAGCGGGGGATGTTGCGCCGGTCAGGGCGATGATTCTCAGGATTCCATAAAAGCCCATGTTAACGGCAGCCCCTGAGAGAAGCCCCGATACGCCCTGCGGCGCCTCGGTCTCTGCATGAACCGCCCACGAATGAAACGGCATAAGCCCGGCCTTAAAGGCAAACCCGACGAAAAACATGACAAACAACGCTGTGCCTTTAGTTGAACCAGACGAAAGTATGGCGGTGAAGTTGGAGAAATCCAAGCCAGTCCCTGACGAGGCAATTATAATAGCGGCAGTCAATATAACAGCCCCAACGTGCATTGTGATGAGAAACTGAATAGCGGCAGACATTGGCCTGACCTTACCGCGTTGGAAGGGTATGAGGAAGAATATGCTTAGAGCCATAATCTCCCAGACGACCAGAAAGGCAAGGGCATTACGCATGACTAATGCGGCAAGCATAGAGGCCACAGCGAGGTTAAAAAACATGTAGTGAAAACCGATGCTGCCGCCACTCTGTGTTGAAGACATATAACCGGTAATATAAATAATAGAAATCAACGATGTGATAGAAGTAAGGGCGGCGAAAAAGGCTGAAAGCGCATCAAGTTCGCACCTGACAGCGCCGAGCGGCGCTCCCAAATCGAATGTTTCAGAGATCACGTCGCCGCCAAAGAGCACAGGCAGCGAAAGAAACACAACAGCCACGGCAGCAATGCCCACAGATGTGACGGCACACAATGCGGCAAGTCCGCTGTCATCAGACTTACCAGCCAAAAGCGCCGCTAACGTGCCCCCTGCAACAACGGCGGCAACGGCAATGAAATATATACCCATCAATTAATCTGTCGGCAGCCCCTCTTGGCGCCCCTCCTGGCAGCCCCTCTTGGCAGCCTTCCGGTCTGGCAGTCAGCCGCCAAATCCATTTCTAATAATAAAGAAATAGATTTTTCAGTGTCAATAAGTATTTTTTAGAGACATGGGCGTGACGACCGGTGAAAGTAAACGGCAGGGCAGTGGCTGCATAACAACATTCGGACATTCCTGTTTTGGCATTATAGCGCTATAAATTGTCGTTGTCCAATGATAATTGACAAACCAATTACAGTTCAAGTAGCATTAGTATATATACGGGATGCAAAATACGTATAGCATTCATACGGATGCAGATTAGTGTAACGGGGTGGACTTGAAGGTCAAAGGGAAAATTCTCGTCATAGATGACGAGCGCGTTGTCCACGATGTTGTTAATAAACAGCTTCGCAGAAACGGCTATGAGGTTTTTCATGCGTTTAACGGGCAGGAGGGGCTTTCTAAGTGTGAGGAGGTAGAGCCTTCGATTATTTTGCTCGATTTGAAGATGCCCGTAATGGACGGGCATGAGTTTCTTGACATGTTCAGAGAGCGGTTTTCCTTTCCATGTTCGATAATTGCCGTCACGGGCCATGCCGGCGATACAGATTTTGAGAAGTGTTTTAGAAATGGCATTCTATCTTTCCTCCATAAACCGTTCAGTTTATATGAGCTAATCGGAGTAGTTGATGTCGCTATGAACCTGCAGGACGCCCAGCAGTCGCTGGTGTCAGAATTATCAAGAAGAAGGGCAGCCGAGATGAGACATTTAGAACTTCTCGGCGAGTTTGAGGCCATCTTTGAAAACGCCCCGTTTGGCATAGCATATATGGATACTGAATTTAATATATTAAAAATGAACCGTTATCTATATGATTTGACAGGGTTTAAGCAGGAAGAGATAGTTGGCAGACCATGTTACGAGGTAATTGGCGAGTTTGCAGCCGATAATGCCAAAGGCGGCATGGAAAAGGTTTGTAGTTTCTGCAAGGTAGCCAAGTCTCTGATGACCGGGCAGCCTGCCGCGATTGAAAGGGCAATGGGAAATCAATTTTTAAAGGTATCAACAATCCCTCTGCGCGGTAATGACAACGCCATCACCCATTTCCTTGAAATCATCGAAGACATAACGTGGCAAAAGGATGCTGAGGCGAAAATTGTCCGCAACTATCAGATTCAAGGCACTATTAACTCAATCTTACAAATATCGGTGCAGCCTATTCCTCTTAACGACGTCCTACAGCAGGTGCTTGAGCTGGTGTTGTCAATTCCAAGGTTTTCCTTTAGATCCAAAGGCTCGATACACCTTGTTGATGAGCTGACGCACACGCTGGTACTGTGCGCCCAACACAATTATAGTGAAACTCAGATGAAGACATGCAACGTGCTTCCCATTGGCAAATGTCTCTGCGGCCTTGCCGCCGCCACCGGCGAGATAGTCTTTGCCGAAGAGGTTGACAAGCGCCATACGATAAAATATGATGACATGCCCCCTCATGGGCACTACTGCGTTCCAATCATTCACAATAGCAAGGTATTGGGCGTCTTTAACATGTATATCCATAAAGAACATAAAAGGACATTTGAAGAGGAAGAGTTTTTGACCGCCATTACAAATACAATATCCGGCGTAATTGTGCGTAACCAGGGAAACGCAGAAATAATAGAGCGCGAAGAACATTTCCGGTCTGTAGTTGAATCAACAAAAAATGCCATTATTACTATAAAGAGCGATGGAAACATAACGTTCTGGAACAAGGCCGCAGAAACACTCTTCGGTTATACATTCGATGAGATCAGGGGCGCGCCTCTGGTAAAAATAATACCGGAGAGGTTTAGAACGGCGCACATAGATGGCATAAACAGGGTGCTAACCACCGGCAAAACCCGTGTAATCGGGCAGATGTTAGAGTTTTTTGGACTCAGAAAAGATGGGACGGAATTTCCTGTGGAATTCTCAATGGCAAAGTGGGAGTCGGCCTCAGGTACTTTTTTCACAGCAGTCTTAGTTGATATAACAAAGCGCAAACAGGCCGAAAAAACGCTTGAAGAGAGTCTTGAAAATCTTAGAAAGGCCCTCGGCGGTGTAATCCATACCCTCTCAATGGCGCTTGAGGCAAAAGACCCATATACGGCAGGGCATCAAAACAGGGTTGCCGACCTTTCAAGGGCAATAGCTATAGAGATGGGACTTTCGCAGCATCAAATCGAGGGCGTGCGAATGGCAGGCGCCATTCACGATGTGGGTAAAATATGGGTGCCGTCGGAGATCCTCAGCAAACCCGGCAAGCTGCATTCAAGCGAATTCGCCTTGATACAAAACCATTCACTTGTAGGTTATGAGATTCTAAGCAGCGTGGAGTTCCCCTGGCCTATTGATATAATAGTCCTCCAGCACCATGAAAAGTTAGACGGCACCGGCTATCCCCAAAAGCTCAGGGGGGATGACATTCTCGTAGAGGCCAGAATTATCTGCGTAGCCGACATCGTAGAGGCCATGTCTTCCCACAGGCCGTACCGCCCGTCTCTCGGTATAGAAGTCGCTCTGGAAGAGATAGCCGCTGGCAAAGGCGTTCGCTACGACCCTGATGTTGTAGATGCCTGCCTGCGGCTGTTCAGAGAAAAAAGTTTTACATTCAAGGATTCGCAGAAAATCAATCATTCGCCAAACCAAAACAGAAACTATTCTGATGTAAAACATTAGTATAATCTATTATGTTATTGATATTTAAGAGCAATACCGTTGATGACAGAATCCATTAACCGGCCCTATGAGCCTCGGCTCAAGATCATCGTTTGCCTCACATTAATAGTCATAGTGTTTTCTGTATTCTTGCAGGTTAAGAGTTTTAACTTCGTCTATTACGACGACGACCAATATATTCTTACAAATCTCCATGTGCGGGGCGGGTTTTCTATAAGCAATTTAGAGTGGGCGTTAACTTCCAATGAGTACAGCAATTGGTTTCCTCTAACATGGGTCTCGCACATGGCAGACGTATGGTTGTATGGATTGTGGCCGGGGGGGCATCATCTTACTAACGTCTGCCTTCATGCAGTGAATACTGTATTGCTGTTTCTATTTTTTTCGTCTGTTACGGGCACGATATGGCGGAGCGCCTTAATAGCTGCGCTGTTTGCCGCTCATCCAATGCGTGTGGAATCAGTTGCGTGGGTAGCGGAGCGCAAGGATGTGCTTAGCGCCTTTTTCTGGATTTCGGCGATGTGCGCCTACGTGTATTACACAAAACGGCCATCTCTTGGCAGATACATGTCGGTAATCTTATGTTTTATTCTGGGGCTTATGTCTAAGCCTGTTATTATAACGCTGCCTCTTGCGCTGCTTTTGGCTGATTACTGGCCGCTTGGGCGTTTTACCAGCCGCGCTGGTGCCGCGTCTTTATTGATGGAGAAAGTACCGTTTCTTATACTTTCCGCCATCTCCGGCGTTATCACATTCAGCGTACAGCAGGCCGGGGGGTCTGTGGCGCCGCTTTCGTCATTGACGCTTGCCTTGCGCCTGGAAAA
>JAKOEO010000006.1:18414-25490 GCA_022321325.1 Candidatus Magnetominusculus sp. LBB02
CCGGGGGGTCTGTGGCGCCGCTTTCGTCATTGACGCTTGCCTTGCGCCTGGAAAATGTTGCCATATCGTACGTAAAATATGTGATTAAACTATTTTATCCCGCCGGACTTGCCTTAATGTACCGCCATCCGGTGAGTTATCCCGCATGGCAGATAGTTGGGGCGGTTACAGTCCTTCTGGCCGTTTCGATATTCGCCTTAGCCCACATGAGGCGCAGGCCGTGGTTTTTCACAGGGTGGTTTTGGTACATATTGACGCTGTTGCCGACTATCGGGCTGGTAAAGGTGGGGATTTCCTACATGGCCGACAGATATACGTACATGCCCTTTGTTGGACTGTTTATTATATTGGCAATGTCGTTGCCAGAGCGGTCAAAGTTAACATATGCCGCCGCCTCCAGCGCCACTGCCCTTATTATCATTTGCGTTACGCTTACAAATAATCAGCTCAAGTATTGGCGAAACGGCGTTACGCTTTTCAGCAGGGCGGCGGCTGTGACGAAAGACAGCTACTTTGCCTATTACAGTCTCGGCTATACGTTAAACAAAGAGGGACGATACGCCGAGGCCGAAATGGCCTTTAATGAGGCGGCGAAAATCAAGCCATACTATGCCGAGGCGCTCTTATATCTTGGTTTAACTAGGTTAAAGCAGGATAAACTTAACGAATCGCTTGAAGTATTTAAAGAGGCCATACAGGCAAGGCCCTCAATGGCCGAGGCATATAACGGCGCAGGCGTTGCCCTGATGAGTTTGGGACGCCTTGATGAGGCCGCCGCATATTTTAAGAGGGCGCTTGCCGCAGACAGCGGCGATGAGGCCGCCATACTCAATCTCAAACTAATTACATCAAATAAGCACATGGAGGATTAATAAAATGTCTACAAGGCAATGGTATGAAAGTTTCAGGGCGATGTTTACGGGTCTTAACCGGTGCGTGTTTTTGAACTCCGCCGGGGTTGCGATGGTCTCAGAACCGGTAAGGCAGGCCGTTAATCAGTGGGCAGATGAGGGGCAATGCGTTGACTATGACTATAACTCCATAATCGGGCAGGCAAAGGCCAATGCCGCCGCTATAATCTCAGGCAAATCAGAGCGAATATTCTTCAGTCGAAACACGACGCACGGCATTCAGACCTTTATACTGGGCTACCCGTGGCAAAAGGGGGACGGCGTAGTCATAGCAGACAGCGAATTTCCTGCTAACAGGCTGCCGTGGCTGTCTCTGCGCGCCAAAAAAGGCGTAGATATAAAAATTGTAAAGTCCGATAAATATAAAGTTACACTTGATGATTACTATCATAACTGCGATAAAAATACGAAGGTTATCGCTATAAGCTGGGTCTCATACTTATCAGGCCAGAAGGCGGCCATCGCTGAGCTAGGCAGGTTTTGCAGGGAGAAAAATATCTTATTGGTGGTTGACGGGATTCAGGGGATTGGGGCTGCGGCGATGGATGTTGAGCAGATGGGGATTGACTGGTTGAGCGCCGATGGGCATAAGTGGATGTGCGCCCCTGAGGGAGTGGGGCTTGTGTGGATGTCAGAGAGGGCATTTAATGTCATAGAACCGGCTTGTAAGGGCTGGTTTGGGGTGGTTAAACCTTTTGACTTTGAAGATTTTGAACAGGACTACGCGCCAAATGCAGACAGATATCTCGATGGAAGCCCGATGCTGCTGGGGATAATGGCCTTTAACGCCGCCCTAAAGATGCTCAATGGCTTTGGCATAGATAAAATAGAGGCACGCGTCCTTGAGTTGTCTTCCTATACGATAAACGAGGCAAATAGGCGCGGCTGGCAATGCCTGACGCCGGCCAACCCAAAAGACAGGGCAGGGATTGTGACGTTTAAGCCAACAGGCAGCCCCGCCAATATGATAAAAACCCTGTGCGACAATAAAATCATCTGTTCGCTGCGCGGAGGCGGCCAGTACATAAGAATCTCAGCCCACGCCTTTAACAATCAAGAAGATATTGACAGGGCGTTTTATGTGATGGACAGATCAAGTTAGACAGCCCCTGTATCGTATGTAAACATCATATTGGAGATTTCTACTTTGGTGCAACAAGACATTTTTTAGCGCTTGTCCAAACATCATGAAAACTGTTACACTGTTTGCTTGTGAATTTATCACTTTTTAGAAAACCGAGCAGGTATATCGGCCATGAGAGAAATATGGCCAAAAAAGAAGCGGCGGATGTGAAGGCCGTTTTGTGTTTCCCTGATGTCTATGACATCGGCATGTCTCATCTGGGTCTAAAGATACTTTATAAGATCATCAACGACATGCCGGACTGCGCCGCGGAGAGGGCATTTTCGCCGTGGATTGACATGGAGGAGTATCTCAGGAGGGAAGGGCTGCCCCTGTGTTCCATTGAAAGCGGCAGGCCGCTCTGTGAGTTTGACGTTGTGGGCTTCAGCCTTCAGTATGAGCTTTCATATCCCACTGTCCTGAATATGCTTGATATAGGGGGGATTCCTATAAGGGCGCAAGAGCGTCAGGATGGCGGGGCGATAGTGATTGCCGGCGGGCCGTGCGCCTTAAACCCATTTCCCATGCTGCCTTTTATTGACGCGTTTGTTATTGGAGACGCCGAAGAGACTATTGTTGAGATAATGGCTGCTGTGCAAAGACATAAGCGCGAGGGCGACAGAAGGCGGCAGACTATTGTCAAAGCGCTGGCCTCTATTGAAGGCGTATTTGTGCCGGCCTACTCTACTGGCGTAGTAAGACGCCGCTATCTGGCCGATTTGAATGCCGCCCCGTATCCATGCGCACCCGTTGTGCCATACATGGAGGTCGTCCATGACAGGATTAATATTGAAATATCGCGCGGCTGTTCATGCGGCTGCCGGTTCTGTCAGGCGGGAATTGTATACAGGCCCACCAGAGAGCGCGAACCTTCAACAATTATGGCCATTGCCGAGGCCGCTCTAAAAAGCACCGGCTACGGCGAGATCTCCTTTACATCTCTAAACGCAGGCGATTACACGCGGCTGCCTGAGCTTCTTCGGCAGTGTAACCGTAAGTTTGACGGCAAAAACGTGTCATTCTCGCTCCCTTCTATGAGGATAAATTCCATAACCGAGGCAGTCTTAAAGGAGATTAAGACTGTTAAGAAATCAGGTTTCACCATAGCCCCTGAGGCTGCCTCAGCCCGCCTTAGGAGCGTCATCAACAAGGATTTCAACGAGGACGACTATGAACGAACGCTCCATACGATATTCAGCCAGGGATGGCTAAACCTAAAGCTATACTTTATGATTGGTCTGCCTACAGAGACTCAAGAAGACATCGAGGCCATTCCGGCCATGGCGTTTCAATCGCTTAAGATGGCTAAGAAATTCACATCGAGGCACGTAAATATTAACATTGGCGTTTCTACATTCGTCCCCAAGGCGCATACACCTTTTCAGTGGTATGGGCAGATTCCTCTTGATGAGATAATCGAAAAGAAACGGTATCTTATAAAGGCAATCTCAAAGAAGGGCTTAAACTTCAAAGGACACAATGAGCAAATGAGCGTACTGGAGGGTTTTATGGCCAGGGCGGGCAGCGGCGCAGCCGATGTCATCGAGGCCGCATGGAGGGCAGGGGCGCGGCTTGACGCGTGGGGCGATGTGTTCAAATATGACCACTGGCAGGCGGCGATGGAAAAGACCGGCATTGATATCGCAGACCAGGCGGCAAGAAGCTACGGCCCGGAACATGAGTTTCAGTGGGGCAGGATTGACACGGGCGTCTCTGTCGGCTATCTTAAAAAGGAATATGAAAAGGCGCTGGCGCTTGAGGCGACCCGTGACTGCCGCACAGTTTGCACTGCCTGCGGCCTTAAGTGCGGCAGCGCCGAGTTTTTATGCAAGACCGAAACCGCCTCAGGTACGGCCAAGGTTGTGCAATACCTGCAACCATCGTTTAATCCTGTAAGGGTGCGCGCGGCGTTTTCAAAGACGGGTTATTTGCGCTATCTCTCCCATCTGGAGATGATGTCTGCCGTGCTGAAGGGTCTTAGGCGGGCGCAAGTGCCGGTAGTGTATTCAAAGGGGTATCATCCCATGCCTGCCGTGTCATTTTCGCCTGCGCTTGGCGTCGGCGTTGAGGGATTGCGGGAGTATTTTGATATGGAGGTTACGCCGCCGTTTGATATTGTTAAATTCAAAGAGGCTATATCAAAAGAGATGCCGTTTGATGTGCTGGATATGTCTTTTATACCAAAGGACGCCCCGGCGCTGGGGAAATTTGTTACAGCCTATAAATATGACTTTGAGATACCCGCTGCTGTAACGCTTTCGGCGCTCAATGAGAAATTAATTTCAAATGAATTGCAATGGTTGACACCAATGATAGTAAAATTTGATATAATTGACGGGAGACTTGTGATATTATTGAAAGACACGAAGGAGAAAAAGGTAAAGATTTCAGAGATAGCGGAGGCCCTTACGGGGGTAGGCAAAGAGGATTGCGGCATCAGAAGGCTGGCCCTCTATGGATGGATAAACGATGACAGCGGCGGCAGATGGGCGCTGCCATGCGAGGCACAGGCGGTGATAATTGGCTAATGAGATAATCATTAATACAACATTGGACGAAGTGCGCGTAGGGGTGCTTGAAGGCGGGCAGCTTGTCGAGTTCTACGTTGAGAGAAAGAAGGAGGCAAGCCTTGTTGGGAACATCTTCAAGGGCAAGGTGGTAAAAATACTGCCGGGGATGCAGTCGGCCTTTGTTGATATCGGGCTTGAAAAGGCGGCGTTTCTCTACGTGGCTGACATAAAGACGGAGGTTGATGATTTTTCTGAGTTTATGGAAGAATCCGATGTGCCTCTTGAGATGCCGGGCAGGCGCGCAAGGAGCGACCTTACCATAAGCGAACTGATTCAGGAGGGGCAGGAGGTGCTTGTTCAGGTCTCTAAGGATCCAATCGGGACAAAAGGCGCTAGAGGCACGTCCTATATAACCATACCCGGCAGGTATCTGGTGCTGATGCCGACCATAGAGCATGTGGGCATATCGCGGCGCATAGTAAACGCCGAGGAACGGCAGCGCCTCAGGACAATTATTGACGAGATAAGGCCAAAGGGATACGGCCTTATCGTAAGAACTGCCAGTGAAAACTCAGACATTGACGAGCTGCGTAAGGACACGGAGTTTCTGCTTCTCATCTGGGACAACATTCAAAAGAAGAAGGAAAAGGTCTCAGCCCCGTCGCTGCTATACAGCGACCTTGATTTGACCTTTAGAAGCGTAAGGGATTTGCTTAACGACGATGTCGAGCGCCTTGTTATAGATAACAGGGATGAGTTCGAAAACATCCTTGATTTCGTAAAGAATTTCTTTCCTAAGCTGCTTAAAAAAATAGAACTCTACGACAGACGCGAGCCGATATTTGAGGCATTTGGCATAGAGATAGACATATACAAGGGGCTGGACAGGAAGGTATGGCTCAAATCCGGCGGCTACATCGTAATAGACCAGACAGAGGCCATGACCGTCATAGACGTTAACACGGGCAAATATGTCGGCAAGAAGGACCTTGAGGACACTATTTTAAAGACTAATCTTGAGGCGGTCAAAGAGATTGCCTATCAGATAAGACTAAGAAACTTGGGCGGCATAATCATCATAGATTTCATAGACATGGAGATCCTTGAAAACAGGGATAAACTCTACGGTGCCTTCGTTGAGACAATGAAAAAGGACAGGGCCAAAAACACCATATTCAATGTCTCGGAGATTGGCCTGATTCAGATGACGAGAAAGAGAATCAGAGAAAGCCTTGGCAGGACGCTCTGTGAAAGCTGCCCGATGTGCGACGGCAAGGGGTTTGTGAAATCCCCTAAGACGATAAGCTATGAGATTTTTAGAAGACTGAAAAAGATACCGCTTCACAAAGGCGCAAAGGTCATAATATCGGCCAACCCGATCGTGGCCGACTACTTGTCGGATGAGCAGCGCGCCGGCCTTGAGGAGTTTGAGGTTACCTATGATATTGTCATCATCGTAAAGGCCGACTCAAGGTTTCACCGCGAGAAGATTGAAATAACGGTTATCTGATAAATGCAAATGCTTCAGGAAAAGTACGAGGCGCTGCTGGCTGACCTGAGGGGATTGGGCGGGGTGGTTTTGGCCTACTCAGGCGGCGTGGACAGTTCCTTGCTGCTGATGGCTGTAAAGGACTCAGGGGTTGAGGCTCTTGCTGTAACTGGTGTATCGCCTTCGACTCCGAGGTCTGATCTGAGTACAGCCGTTGATATTGCAGGGTCAATCGCCGTTACTCATGAGATTATTCATACCGATGAGCTTGAAGATGAGCGCTATTTTAATAATTCCCCTGACAGGTGCTTCTACTGCAAGAGCGAATTGTTTAATAAATTAAAGGCCATCGCCGACGCCAGAAACCTGCCACATGTGATAGATGGAAGCAATGCAGATGACCTCAAAGATTACAGGCCCGGACTTAGGGCAAAGACCATGCACGGCGTTAAAAGCCCGCTTGCCGAGGCTGGGCTTACAAAGGCTGAAATTCGCGAACTATCCAGACAGAAGGGCCTGCGTACCTGGGACAGGCCGTCCTCGCCGTGCCTAAGCTCAAGAATGCCCTATGGAGAGCTGATAACCGCCCATGCCCTCCATATGGTAGAACAGGCCGAGACTGCCCTGTGTGAGCTTGGCTTTGTGGCAATGCGCGTGAGGAAGCATGGCGATATGGCGCGAATAGAGCTTCCTGAGGGCGATATTGAAAAGGCGGTCAAACCAGAAATCAAACAATTAATAGTAGAGAAGCTAAAGTGTATAGGCTTTTTATATGTAGCCATTGACATGGAGGGTTACCGCAGCGGCAGCCTCAACAGGGTGTTAAACGCGGTGCGGCAGGACGCATGAACAGGGAGGAATTCACAGCCCTCATAGACCTCTGCGTAAAGTGCGGCGGATGCAAGACGCACTGCCCCACATATGCGGCGCGTAAGGAGGAGGCGCAGACTGCCCGCGGACGCGTAAGGCTCTTGCATGCCCTGATTGAGGGCAAGGCAAAGCCGACAAAGAGGTTTAACGAAAGGCTTAGAAGCTGTGTCCTC